>NZ_JBHVOS010000012.1:0-132426 GCF_042887685.1 Oerskovia sp. NPDC057915
AGGTAGACCTCCGGGAGGTCTACCTCGCGCCCACGGGTCTACCTCGGCTCGGAGGAGTCAGGACGCGCGTGCGACGAACCGCTTCACGACCCGCTTGGCCTCGCGTCCCGCGAACCGGCGCGCGAACACGCTCGCCGCGGCCGCGGCGGCGGCGAACGTGACGGCGCTGATGATGCCGACCTCCGGGTCGTCCAGGTCCTTGGGTGCGTCGTGCCCCGTGGCCTTGGCCCACGCGTAGCTCACGACCTTCTGCGCGACCCAGCCTGCGGCCAGCGTCAGGGCGACGGTCGCGACCTTCTCGGTGAGGGTCTGCTCGTTCTCGGCCATGTGTTCCTCCGGGGAGTGTGCGGCGGGCGGGGCGGGACCGCCGTCGTACCCGCAGGCCCGACGGCGAAGCTCACGTCCCACCGTAGCCGTCCCCGGGGCGGGGCACGCCCCGGGCGACGCCACACGCCGGAACCCTGCCTGCGCCGTCGGGCCGCGGTGTAAAGTCGCAGGTGAACGACAGGGGAGCGCCGACCGCCCGGACACACCGGGCAACGGGCGCTGAGAGTGCGGACCACCGCAGACCCTCGAACCTGATCCGGCTAGCACCGGTGGAGGAAGTCGGGCTTCTCAAGCCTCGCTCACGGGACCTGCCGTGCGCGAGGTCCCCCTCCTGTGACGTCCAAGGAGGACACGTGAACACCATCAGTACCCGCCGCAGCACCCCCCGCAGGCTCGGCCTGGGGCTCGTCGGCGGGATCGGCGCGCTGGCCCTCGCGGCCTGCACAGGCACCGGCGACGCGGGATCGGGCGAGAACGGGTCGAGCGCCGCGAGCAGCACCGTCACGCTCGTCACGCACGACTCGTTCAACGTCAGCGAGGACGTCCTCGCCGCGTTCGAGGAGGAGTCCGGGCTGACCGTCAGGCAGATCGCCCCCGGCGACGGCGGCGCGCTCGTCAACCAGCTCGTCCTCACCAAGGACTCACCGCTGGGCGACGTCGTGTTCGGCATCGACAACTCGTTCGCCACGCGCGCGATCGACGAGGGCGTGCTCGAGCCGTACACGCCAGCGGGCCTCGCCGACTCGGCGGCGCAGTACGCGATCGGGGACACGGGGGCACTCACACCGATCGACTTCGGTGACGTCTGCATCAACATCGACCACGCCTGGTTCGGCAACACCGGGGTCACCGAGCCCGAGACCCTCGACGACCTGACCAAGCCCGAGTACAAGGACCTGCTCGTCGTCACCAACCCCGCGACGTCGTCGCCCGGGCTGTCGTTCCTGCTCGCGACGATCGGCGCCTACGGCGAGGACGGCTGGGTGGACTACTGGGCCAAGCTCAAGGCCAACGGCGTCAAGGTCGTCGACGGCTGGTCCGACGCCTACTCGGTCGACTTCTCCGGCGCGGAGGGCAACGGTCCGCGGCCCATCGTGCTCTCCTACGCCACGTCGCCCGCGTTCACCGTCTCCGAGGACGGGACCTCCACCCGGACGGGCGCGCTGCTCGACACCTGCTTCCGTCAGGTCGAGTACGCGGGCGTGCTCGCGGGCGCGCAGAACCCCGAGGGCGCCAAGAAGCTCGTCGACTTCCTCGTGAGCGACGCGTTCCAGGCCGACGTCGCGGACAGCATGTACATGTACCCCGCGAACACGGACATCGCGCTGCCCGAGAGCTGGGTCGAGTTCGCGCCGCTGTCCCCGAAGCCGTTCGAGGTCGCTCCCGCCGACATCACGGCGCACCGCGACGAGTGGATCAAGGCGTGGACGTCGACGGTGATCGGCTGAGCATGTCCGCGGTGAGCCGCGGCGTGCCCGCGGCCGTGCAGCGCGGCGGGCGGGTCCTCCTGTGGGGGCTCGCCGCCGGGCTGCCGCTGCTTTTCCTCGGCGTGTTCTTCGCGTGGCCCGTCGTGACGCTGGTCGCGCGCGGCTTCGTGACCCAGGACGCGACCGGCGCCTCCGTGGATCTCTCCGGCTTCGCCGAGGTGTTCTCCGAGCCGCGGACCTGGCGCATCATCGGGCTCACGCTGTGGCAGGGCGTCCTCGGGACGGTGGTCTCGGTGCTGCTCGGCGTGCCCGGCGCGTACGTGCTGTACAGGTGCCGGTTCCGGGGACGCACGTTCCTTCGTGCCTTCGTGACCGTGCCGTTCGTGCTGCCGACCGTCGTGGTCGGCGTCGCGTTCCGGTCGCTGCTCGTCGAGGGCGGGCTGCTCGGGTTCCTGCGGCTCGACGGCACGTTCGGGGCGATCGTCCTCGCGCTCGTGTTCTTCAACTACTCGGTCGTGGTCCGCACGGTCGGCGGGCTGTGGGAGCACCTCGACCCGCGCGCGGAGGAGGCGGCCCGCGCGCTCGGGGCCTCGCCGTGGCGCGCGTTCCGGTCGGTGACGCTGCCGTCCCTGGCCCCGGCCATCGCCTCGGCGGCGTCGATCGTGTTCCTGTTCTGCGCCACGGCGTTCGGGGTCGTGCTCGTCCTGGGCGGAATCCAGTACGGCACGATCGAGACGGAGATCTGGATCCAGACCACCCAGTTCCTCGACCTGCGCACGGCCGCCGTGCTGTCGGTGGTGCAGCTCGTGGTCGTCGTCGTCGCGCTGATCGTCGCGAACCGGACCCGCTCCCGGCGCGAGCGCGCGCTCAACCTGTCTGCCGCGACGTCCGCCGCCCGGCCGTTGCGCCTGCGGGCCGACGCCGTCCCGCTCGCGGTGACCGCCGTCGTCGTGCTCGGCCTGATCGCCCTTCCGCTCGTCAACCTGCTCGTCCGGTCGTTCCGGACCCCCGCCGGGTGGAGCCTCGCGAACTACGCGAACCTCGGCACGACCGGCGGGCGCAACGCCCTGACCGTGACCGTGTGGGAGGCGACCGCCAACTCGCTGCGGGCCGCGGCGGTCGCGACGCTCCTCGCGGTCGTGATCGGGGGGCTCGTGGCGCTCGTCGTCTCGCGACGACCCCGGTCCCGCACGGGGCGGCGAGCGATCGGTGCGCTCGACTCGGTCTTCATGCTCCCGCTCGGCGTCTCGGCCGTCACGGTCGGGTTCGGCTTCCTCATCACGCTCGACAGGCCGCTCGGCCTCGACGTGGACCTGCGGACCTCGGGCCTGCTCGTCCCCATCGCCCAGGCCGTCGTCGCGATCCCGCTCGTCGTGCGGACCGTGCTGCCCGTGCTGCGCGCGATCGACCCCCGCCTGCGCGAGGCCGCCGCGACCCTCGGGGCATCGCCCGCGCGCGTGTTCGCCGCGGTCGACGGGCCCATCGCGGCGCGGTCGCTGGGGCTCGCGATCGGGTTCGCGTTCGCGGTCTCGCTCGGGGAGTTCGGGGCGACGTCGTTCCTGGCCCGCCCCGACACCGCGACCCTCCCGGTCGTGATCTTCCGGCTCATCGGGCGGCCCGGTGCGGAGAACTACGGCATGGCGCTCGCCGCGAGCGTCGTCCTCGCGGTGCTCACCGCGACGGTCATGATGGTGGCGGAGCGCCTGCGTGGCGACCGCTCGGCAGGAGAGTTCTGATGGACGGAGCCCAGGTGGCGGAGCGAACGACCGACGGACCGGCCGTGCCCCAGGAGCCGGCGAAGACGTCGGTGGGCCGGGGGCTCGCGGTGCGCGACGTCGTCGTGCACTACGCGGACCCTGCGCCCGGCAAGGGCCCCGGCACGACGGCCGTGCGCGGCGTGAGCCTCGACCTCGCCCCGGGCGAGGTGCTCGCGCTGCTCGGGCCGAGCGGCTGCGGCAAGTCGAGCCTGCTGCGCGCCGTCGCGGGGCTCGAGCCCGTCGCCGACGGGAGCGTCGCGTGGGACGGGCACGACCTCGCGGGGGTGCCCGTGCACCGGCGCGGGTTCGGGCTCATGTTCCAGGAAGGGCAGCTCTTCCCGCACCGGGACGTCGCGGGGAACGTGGCGTTCGGGCTGCGCATGGCGGGCGTGAAGCGTCCGGCCGCGGCGGGACGGGTGGCCGAGCTGCTCGACCTCGTCGGGCTCGCGGGGTACGCGCAGCGCCCGGTCGCGACGCTCAGCGGCGGGGAGCGCCAGCGTGTCGCGCTCGCCCGGGCGCTCGCCCCCGAGCCGCAGCTGCTGCTGCTCGACGAACCGCTGTCCGCGCTCGACCGCGGGCTGCGCGACCGCCTCGCGGGGGACCTGCGTGCCGCGCTCGTCGCGACCGGGACCACGGCGTTGTTCGTCACGCACGACCACGACGAGGCCTTCACGGTGGCCGACCGGGTGGCCGTCATGGACGCCGGCCGACTGCTCCAGGTCGCGGCGCCCGAGGACCTGTGGCGCGCGCCCGCGTCGCGGCGGGTCGCGGAGTTCCTGGGATACCAGGCGTTCGTGCCGGTGGGGGCTGTCCCCGCCGAGCCGTCGGAACGAGCGATGGGTGGGGTCCTCGCGGACTCCGACCGCTCGGCGGCTGGGGGCGGTTCGGCGGTCGAGGGGGCTTCGGCGGGCGAGGCGCTGCTGGCCATCGGCCCGACGGGGCTCGTGCTCGCCGCGTCTCCCGCGACCGAGGTGTCAGGACGGGCGAGGGGTGGGGCCCCCGCGGGTCTCGACAGGTCGGCCGGGTGGGCGGCGACCGTCGTGCGCAGCGCCTTCCGGAGGGGGCGCACCGAGGTCACGGTCGACCTCGACCTCGGGGCGGGGACGCAGCGCGTCGTCGCGCTCGGCTCGCCGCCGGGCGGTGCCGGGACGCCCGCTGGCTCGCCGCCGGGTGGTGCCGCGACTCCCGCGGGTTCGCCGCCGGGCGGTGCCGGGACGCCCGTGCCCGACGGCGCCACGCACCTCCCGCTCGCACCCGCACCGGGGGAGCGGGTCCGGGTCGTGCTGGACCGTGCGGGCTGCGCGGTGGTCCCGGGCTGAGGTGCGGGCCGGAGGCCGAGGGCGTGCGGCGGACTCACGATTCGTCGGTGGCTCGGTCGAGCATGCGGTTGCCGTCCCGCGAACATGCGGTTGGCGTTCGGAATGGCGCCGATACCGACGCCAACCGCATGCTCGCCACCGGTGGGTGCGCCGGGGCGCCGGTGGGGACCCGGGCATCGGCGGCCCCCACCCTGCGACCGACCGGCTGCCGCGTTAGCGTCGAAGGATGAGCGACGCCACGATCGATCACGTGTCCGAGCACACCGAGGAGCACGGCGGTAAGGCCGCGAAGATCTTGTACCGGCCGTTCGGGCTGATCAGCTCGATCGTCGGCGGCCTGGTCGCGGGGCAGGTCTTCAAGCAGGTCTACAAGCGCGTCTCCCCGGGCCACCGCAAGGACGCGCCCACCCCGCTCCAGTCCGAGTACCCGCTGCGCGAGATCCTGATCGCCGCCCTGATCCAGGGCGCCGTCTTCTCGGGCGTCAAGGCGCTGATCGACCGCGGTGGGGCGCGTGCCTTCCAGAGGTGGACGGGGGAGTGGCCGGGCGACTGATCGTCGCCGCGCCCGCGCCCGCGCCCGCACCTGCGCCCGCGTCGCGCACGAGCACTGCGAGCTGCGTCCGGTTCTCGAGGCCCAGCTTGTCCAGGACGCTCGACACGTGGGCCTTGACGGTCGGGACACTGAGATAGAGTTCGCGCCCTACGTCCGCGTTGCTCGCGCCGCGACCCACCGCGAGCGCGACGTCGCGCTCGCGTCCCGTCAGACGGCCGAGCGACTCCACCGCCCGCGCCCGCGTCTCGCCGACCGACGCGGCCGACGCCATGAGCCGCCGGGCGACGTCGGGCGAGAGCACCGGTTCCCCGGCTGCGGCCGCGAGGACCGCCGCCGCGATCCGGGCCGGGGGCATGTCCTTGAGGAGGTAGCCGACGGCCCCGGCGCGGAGCGCCCCGAGCACCTCGTCCTCGGTGTCGAACGTCGTCAGCACGACGACGGCGGGCGCGTCGGTCCGTGCGCGCACCCTGGCCGTCGCGGTGATCCCGTCGACCTGCGGCATCCGCAGGTCCATGAGGAGGACGTCGAGCGGGTGGGCGTCGAGGAGGGCGGGGACCTCCGCACCGTCGGCGGCCTCGCCGACGACCTCGATGCCGTGCGTGCCGTGCAGCATCATGCGCAGGCCGGACCGCACCAGGGCGTCGTCGTCGACGATGGCGATCCTCACGGGCGCGGTCATGAGTCCCACGGTAGCGACACCGTGAGCCGGAACCCTGCCCCCTCCGTGGCCGGGCCGGCGAGGACCTCGCCGCGCAGGAGCCCCGCCCGTTCGCGGAGGCCCACGAGCCCTGTGCCCGTTCCCTGGCGTGAGGGGACGTGCCCGAGGGAGGGTCCGTCGTCGGACACGTCGACCCGGACCTCGCCCGGGACGACCGCGACCGCGACGCGGACCACGCTGCCGGGAGCGTGGCGGCGGGCGTTGGTCAGCCCTTCCTGCACGGCGCGGAAGGCCGCGGCCTGCACGGTGGCAGGGACCCCGACGGGGTCACCGTGCTGCTCCCAGTCGACGGCGACGCCCGCGGCCCGGGACTCCTCGACGAGCCGCGCGACGTCGACCAGGCCGGAGGCGGGGCGCAGGGCGTCGGGCTCGGCGCGGAGCACGCCCACGACGTCGCGCAGCTCCTCGAGCGCCGCGCTCACGCCTTCACGGACCAGACCGGCAGCACGCGCGACCTCCGCGGGCGGCGTGTCCGGCCGGAACTCGAGCGCCCCGGCGACGGTCGCGAGCAGCGACAGCCGGTGGGCGAGCGTGTCGTGCATCTCGCGGGCGATCCGTGCGCGCTCGGCGGTCCGTGCCTCCCGCACGCGAAGCTCCTGCTCGCGCTCTGCCCGTCGCACGCGATCCTCGAGGTCGGCGACGACCTGGGCCCGGGCCTGGGCGAAGGCGCCCCAACCGACGAGGGCGGCGTGCACCGCCGCGTCGCACAGCAGCCACCAGCCGAGCGGGAGACCCACCGGACGCCAGAGCGCCTGGACCGCGTGACCGGCGAACCCCGCCGTCGCGACGAGCACCGCGACCCGCAGCGGTCTGCGGCGGGCGACCTCCAGCGTCGCCACGGTCGACGCCGGGGTCGCCGCAGGGGAGAGCGCGGTGAGCGCGGCCAGCACGAGGGCCGGTCCGACCGGGCCGGAGAGCACTCCTGCGCCGCGCGGGGCGGTCTTCTCTCCCTGCGGCAACCACCACAGGAGAGGAGCGAGGGACACTGCGGCCAGACCGACGCCCAGGTCCAGCACCACGCGCGGCCCGGACTCCTGCGGCAGGACACCCCACAGCATCAGCGCGGTGAGCGTGCCCACGGCGAGCACGACCCATGCCAGCACGGCGCGTGACGGGGCGGGCGGCGGGGAGCACTCCTCGATCGGGTAGCTGTTCATGCGGTCAGCGTAGGAATGTGCTCCGTCGGGCGACCACCGACTTTCGGAGGGGGCAGCGGACCGTCGGTCGGTGCGTGGAGAACCATCTGGAGGGTCCGGGCGGAGGGGTGCGCGGGAGACGGTGGGGAACGCCGGCCACGGGGTCGGCGCGGGGCTCCGGGGGAGCCCTGCCGGCTGAAGGAGGAGTCATGGACGCGAACGGCACGGGTTCGAGGAGCACGGGAACGACGAACCAGCGCGTGAGCACGAACGGACCGGGGGCTGTCCCGCGGTACCGCGGGACGCGCGGGGAGCCTGCGGCGAGGAGGCAGACCGGGAGCGCGGACAGGACGGCCCGGCACCTCCCTGCGTGGTGCGTGCCGCTGCTCGCTGCGGTGGCCGCCGTCCTCGTCTGGTCGGCGGGGACCGCAGCCGGCGTCGAGGCCGTCGTCCGAGGTGCGGACGGTGAGACGGAGGTCGGGCCGGCCGCGGTGGTCGTCGCCTCGCTGCTCGTCGGCTTCGCCGGGTGGGGCGTCCGGTCCCTGCTGCGCAGGGTCGGTCGCGCGCCGCGGGCGGGGCGAGCGCAGGGTGAGCGGGCCTGGGTGGTGACGTGCGCCGTCGTGCTCCTGGTGTCCGTGCTCGGCCCCCTGGGCGCGGTGAGCACGTCCGCGACGCTGCTCCTGCTGGCACTGCACGTCACGGTCGGGTCGGTTGTCGCGCTGGGGCTGCGGCGCTGAGCCGTCCGCGGCGGGGCCGCGCCGAAGGCCCGACGGCGCCGCGCACCTGCGCGCGCCGCGAGCCCTCGCGCGTGCCACGGTGGGACCAGGGGACCGATGAGTTCGAGGTCCGGTCCTGGTCCAACCGTCGTACCGGCAGACTCCCGAAGGGACCCATCATGGCCAAGCTCGTCTCGACCCTGTTCATCTCGCTCGACGGCGTGGCCGAGATCGACCCCGCCTGGCACTTTCCCTACTTCGACGAGCACATGGGAGCGGCCGTCGACGAGGACTACTCGGGCGTCGACGCCCTGCTCCTGGGGCGCGTCACGTACGACAGCTTCGCGGGCGCGTGGCCGGGGCGCGAGGAGGCCGGGGAGGAGGACGCCGTGTTCGCGAAGCGGCTCGGCGACGTGCGCAAGATCGTCGCGACCCGCGGCGACGGAGACCTCGGCTGGCGCAACGTCGACCGGATCGACGGCGACCTGGTCGAGTCGGTGACGACGCTCAAGGAGACCCCGGGGATCGCGAAGGTCCTCGTCGCGGGTTCCCTGTCGGTGGTCCGGCAGCTTCTCGCGGCCGGGCTCGTGGACGAGCTGAGCCTCCTGGTGCACCCGGTCGCGGCCCGCAAGGGCGAGCGGCTCTTCGACGAGGGCGAACCGATCTACCCCCTGCACCTGCTGCGCTCCGAGGTGTTCCCCACGGGCGTCGTGCACCTGGTCTACGGACCGAGCGACCTGCCGGGGAGCGAGGACTACGAGGACGTGAAGGACAAGGTGCCGGGGGGCGCGGAGGGCTGACCGCCCGTACGGCCGGGGCGCCGGGGCGGGCGGCGTCCCGACGGTGCGGCGGCCTCGCCGTCGTGCCCGGATGAGTCTCGTCGTCGTACCCGGATGGGTCTCGTCGTGCCCGGAAGCCAGGGGCCGGCTCGGCCGCGTCTCGACCGGAAGGCTACCGACCATATGGTTGGATTTGACCGGTGAACTCGTTGCGGAGGCATGTCCTCACTGTTGTCCTGCCCGGTGTGCTCGGTGCGACCCTTCTGACGGGGTGCGCGTCACCCACGGACTCCGGCGGCGACGGCCCGGCGACGGACGCTCCTGCCCCCGCAGCAGCCGCAGAGACCCCGCCGGCGGCCGGTGCGTGCGACCTGATCGGCGCCGACCAGGTGACCGCGCTGGCCGGTCAGGCACTCGACGGTCCGTTCGAGACGACGGTCGCGGGCAACGCCGAGTTCCCCGCCTGCGTATGGGGCGACCCGGCGGGCGCCACGGTCCAGGTCTCGCGCGTCCCGGCCGAGGACTGGGCTCAGCAGCTGCCCGAGCTGCTGCAGCAGCTCGAGGCCACCGGCCTCGTCGACGACGCGGAGAACACCCGCAAGATCCGCGAGGCGTCGGCGCTCGTCGGGACGGGCGAGACGCTCGACGCGGTGCAGTCGTGCGACATCTTCTCCACGACGATCGAGATCGCGGGCGGCGAGCCGGGCCGGACCGAGACGGTCAACATCGTGCCCTCGCTCGAGGACCCGCAGGCGCTCACGGGCCAGTCGTGCCGCGACGGGGTCTTCTCGTCCGTGCTCGTCATGAAGGACGGGATCACGGGTGCCGCCGAGGAGGTCGCAGCGGTCGAGCAGGCGCTGGCGGCGGTGGCGGCCCACTAGCGACCGGGATCCCGACGCGCTGGCCCGGCTCCCGGCGCCCCCGGCGCGCGAGAACGGGGTTGAGGTCGTCCCGGGCGACAGGACGACCTCAACCCCGTTCTCGGCAGCCAGCCCAGCGAGGCGGCCAGACAGCCAGCCGGGCGTCAGCCCCGCTGCTCCAGGTACCAGCCGATGAGCGCCTGCGTCGACGGGTCCTGCTCGGCGAGCGCAGCCGCGTCACCGGCGACGGCCGGGGCGATCTCGTTCGCGAGCTTCTTGCCGAGCTCGACGCCCCACTGGTCGAACGAGTCGATGCCCCACACGACGCCCTGGACGAACGTGATGTGCTCGTAGAGCGCGATGAGCTGGCCCAGGACCGAGGGCGTGAGCGCGGGAGCGAGGATCGACGTCGTCGGGCGGTTGCCCGAGAAGACGCGGGCGCTCACGAGGTCCTCGGCCGTGCCCTCGGCGCGGACCTCGTCGGCGGTCTTGCCGAACGCGAGGGCCTTGGTCTGCGCGAAGAAGTTCGCGAGGAACAGCGAGTGGACGTCGACGTCCCCTGCCGAGGAGTCGACCAGCGGGTGCGCGGGGTTCGCGACGGCGATGAAGTCCGCGGGGATCAGGCGCGTGCCCTGGTGGATGAGCTGGTAGAACGCGTGCTGCCCGTTGGTGCCGGGCTCGCCCCAGAAGACCTCGCCGGTCTCGGTCGTGACGGGCGACCCGTCCCAGCGCACGGACTTGCCGTTGGACTCCATGGTGAGCTGCTGCAGGTACGCGGGGAAGCGGTGCAGGTACTGCGCGTAGGGCAGCACGGCGTGCGTGTGGGCGCCGAGGAAGTTGACGTTCCACACGTTGAGCAGGCCCATGAGCGCGGGCACGTTCTGCGCGATCGGGGTGGTGCGGAAGTGCTCGTCGATCGCGTGGAAGCCTGCGAGGAACTCCTCGAAGCGGGCCGGGCCGACCGCGATCGCGAGCGACGTGCCGATCGCGGAGCCGACCGAGTAGCGTCCGCCGACCCAGTCCCAGAAGCCGAACGCGTTGGCGGGGTCGATCCCGAAGGCCGCGACCTTGTCGAGGGCGGTGGAGACCGCGACGAAGTGCTTGCCGACGGCCTCGGCGCGGGCTGCGTCGTCGGCGTCGTCGGAGAGCGCCCCGACTGCCGCGAGCTCGGTCCACAGCCAGTCGCGTGCGAGGCGCGCGTTGGTCAGGGTCTCGAGCGTCCCGAACGTCTTGGACGCGACGATGAACAGCGTGGTGCGCGGGTCGAGGCCCGCGGTCTTCTCGGCGACGTCGGTCGGGTCGATGTTGGACACGAACCGGACGTCGAGGTCCTCGGCCTTGTAGGGCAGGAGGGCTTCGTAGGCCATGACGGGGCCGAGGTCCGAGCCGCCGATCCCGATGTTCACGACGGTGCGCACGCGCTCGCCCGTGACGCCCTTCCACTCGCCCGAGCGCACCTTGTCGGCGAACGCGTAGACCTTGGCGAGCTCGGCGTGCACGTCGGCGTCGACGTCCTGGCCGTCGACGGTCAGCCCGGGGACGGCCCCGGACGGGCGGCGCAGCGCGGTGTGCAGGACGGCGCGGTCCTCGGTGACGTTGATGTGGTCGCCGCGGAGCATGGCGTCGCGTCGCCCGACCAGGTCGACGTCGTCCGCGAGGCGCACGAGCAGTGCGAGGGTCTCGTCGGTCACGAGGTTCTTCGACAGGTCGACGTGGAGGTCGGCGGCGTCGAACGTGAGGCGGTCGGCGCGGCCCGGGTCCTGGGCGAACCAGGTGCGCAGGTCGGGGGACAGCGCGGCCTGGTGGGCCGTGAGGTCGGCCCAGGCGGGAGTGGTGGTGGCGTCGATCGGCGGTGTGCTCGCAGTGCTCACGATGGTCTCGCTGCTCCCTGGTCGGTGGGGGTCGTGGGGTGTCGCGGGGTCATGGCCGGACCCGACAACCGTAGGCCGCGACCTGCACGGTTGTCCTGGTGGCTCACGGTGCGAGCGGTTGTGAGGTGCGCTGCCGGACAACCGTGCACGCCCGACGGCGGAGCATGCGTGGCGCGCGCTCCTCTCCTCGGCCCGCTCTCGCCTCGGCCCGCAAGGAAGCGCGAGGTAGACCTGTGCGCGCGAGGTAGACCTCCGGGAGGTCTACCTGCGCGCGCACAGGTCTACCTCGGCGGGGAGGCGGTGGCGGCCGTGAGGGGGAGGCCGGGTCAGCCGAGCTTCTTCTGCCACACCGCCGCGACGCCGACGGGCTCGAAGCCGAGCGCGACGTTGATCGCGAGCATGTGCTCGTTCTCCTGCGCGTTCCACGTGTTGATGCGGCGTTCTCCGGGCCGGCGCTCGGCGTAGGCGCGCAGGTTCGCGACCTTGACGAGCGTCCCGAGCCGGTGGCCGCGGTGCTCGCGCAGCACGAGCGTGTCCTCCTGGAAGGCGAACGGGACGTCCGACACGGGGATCTGGAGGACCGAGAACGCGGTCAGCGTCCCGGTCGGGACGTGCTCGGCGACCGTGACCAGCACGTGCTGGTGGCGCCCGGCCATGTCGGCGAGGTACGAGCGGACACGGGCCGCGTCCCAGGGGCTCTCCTGGACGTCCAGGTCTGCGGAGGGGACGTCGGTGCTCATGCGGGTCCACAGGTTCGCGACCTGGTCCTGCCATGCGGCCGGTACCTCGTCCCACCAGGTGTGCAGGCGGTGGTCGTCTCCCGCGACCCGGGTCGCCTCGCGCTCGAGCGTGTCGAGCCGTGCGGGGTCGACGGGCAGGCGCAGGACGGAGGCGCGCTCGACCTGTTCGAGCGCGTAGCCGTGGCCCAGGGCGAAGCGCGCACCCCGGGAGTCAGCGGGCACGCGGCCGGCACCCGTGGGGGCGTCGAGGGCGCCGGGGCCGGGCGGGGGCTCGGGGGAGTGGTTGCTCGGCACGATGACCGTGGTGCGCCCGTCGGCGCGAGCGATCTCCTCGGCGCGGGCCAGCAGCGTCTCGCCGATGCCTCGGCCTTCGAGCGTGGGGCGGACCATGAGCGTGACGTAGGCGAGGTGGGAGTTGGCGTCGGTCGCGAGCCACACGATCGCGGCGCCGCCGACGTCCTGCGGCCTGGGCGCCGCCTCGCCGTCGGTTGCCGCCGCCTCGTCGTCGGGTGCCGCCGCCTCGTCGTCGGCCATTCCTGGGACCGCCGGCTCGGGGAGCGCGAGGACCAGGACCTTGCGCTGGTACTCCTGGTGCTGGAGGACGCCGAGCATCACGGGCAGCGGCGCCCACCAGTCGGTCCAGCCCCAGGTCGCGAGCTGTACGTCGTGCTCGATGTCGGTGCAGGCCCGCACGGCCCAGACGTCGGGGTGGTCCAGGTCGGGCGGGATCGGCGGTGCGTCGACCGCGCGCCACGTCGTGGTGGGTGGGGCGGGCGGCGGCGTCGGGCTCGCCGTCCAGGGGTCGTCGTGGCCAACGGCGCTGTCGGTGGTCGTCATGGGTCCACCCTGGCGGGCTGCCGCCCGGCGCCGCCACGGATTTTGCGCGCCTTCCGGGGGCCGGGTCAGCCCAGCCGCAGCTGCCACTCCGCGGTGACGCTCGCGACCTCGAACCCGAGGGCCTCGTTGATCGCGAGCATGTGCCGGTTCTCCTGCGCGTTCCAGGTGTGGATGCGCCGCGACGAGGGCCGCACGCGGGCCAGCTCGTCGAGCACCGCGATCTTGACGAGCGTCCCGAGCCGGTGGCCTCGGTGCTCGCGCAGGACGAGGGTGTCCTCCTGGATGACGACCTCGGGGCGGTCGTGCGGGTACGCGACCATCGAGAACGCGGCGAGCCGCCCCGACGGGACGTGCTCGGCCACCGCGACGAGGTATTCCTGGCCGCGGTCGGCGAACGACTGCGAGGCGGCGCGCACCCGTTCGGCGTCCCACGGGTCCTCCTCGAGGTCGAGCCCGCCGTTGGGGGCGTCGGTGCTCATGCGGGTCTCGAGGACCGCGAAGTCGTCGATCCACCTCTCGGGGACGGCGTCCTGCCACAGGTGCACGCGGTAGTCGTCGCCGGCGGCGGCCTGCGCCTCGGAGCGCAGCGGGTCCACGACGTCGGCGCGGGGCGGCAGCGTGATCGTCGACTGCCGCATGACCTGCTCGAGCGCGAAGCCGCGCGAGAGCGCGAAGCGCGTGCCCGGGTCGTCGAGCGGCACGCGCCCGCTGCCGGTCGGCGAGTCGAGCGCCCCGGGGCCGGGAGGGGGTTCGGGGGCGTGCGCGGAGTCGGACAGGAGCACGGTGCGCCCGGCCTCGCGCGCGATGCGCAGGCACTCCTCCCAGAGTGCCTTCCCGACCCCTTGGCCGCGGTGCGCGGGGTCGACCCCGACATACACGATCGCGAGGTGCGTGTTCCCCTTCTGGGGAAGGCCGACGAGCCCACGCCCGACGACGTCGCCCGCCGCCGGGGCCAGGCCCGGTCCGCGCGCAGCCGGGCCGCCAGAGCCGTCAGAGCCGTCGGGACCGCCAGGATCGTCGGAGCCGCCAGGGGCTCGCGGACCGTCGGCGACGGCGACGAGCCGGACGGTGCGCTTGTACTCCTGCTGGGCCGTCATCGTGACGAGCGTGGTCGCCGCGTCGAGACCGAGGTCGGCGTGACCGTGTATCTCCCGGTCGATGGCCTCGCCCACGCGCACGGTGCCGTGCACGGCCCAGGCCTCGGGCGCGTCGAGCGAGTCCGGGACGGGTGCGCGCAGGACGCGCCACGCCGTCGGGCCGGAGAGCGGTGCCGGGGCCGTGGCCCGCGGGCCGCTCACGCCCCCACCCGCTTCTGCCAGCCGGCGTACCCGCCCGCGGGCGCGAAGCCCAGGTCGACGTTGATCGCGAGCATGTGGTCGTTCTCCTCGGCGTTCCAGGTGTGGATGCGTTCGGTCGTGGGGCGTCGGGCGGCGAGCTCGTCGAGGTTCGCGACCTTGACGAGCATCCCGAGGCGGTGGCCGCGGTGCTCGCGCAGGACCAGCGTGTCCTCCTGGAACGCGAACGACGGGTGGTCCTTGGGGTAGGCGAACACCGAGAACGCGGCGAGCGTGCCCGACGGGACGTGCTCGGCGACCGTCACGAGCACGCCGTCGCCCTTGCCCAGGAGCTCGTCGACCCAGACGCCCACGCGCCGCGCGTCCCACGGGTCCTCGCGGTAGTCGATGTCGCCGTTCGGGGCGTCGGTGCTCATGCGCGTGAACAGCGTCCCGACCTGCTCGCGCCAGTCTTCGGGGACGTCGTCCTCCCAGACGAGGGTGCGGTAGCCCGGTCCCGCCGCGGCGAGAGCCTGCGCGCGCAGCCGGTCCAGCAGCCCCGGGTCGACGGGCAGCGGCAGGATCGAGTGCCGCTCGACCTGCTCCAAGGCGTACCCCTTGCCGCGCACGAAGCGAGGTCCCGGGTCGTCCGCGGGGACCCGTCCGGCGCCCGTCCGGGCCTCGAGGGCGCCAGGTCCGGGCGGAGGTTCGACGCCGTGCTGGGTGTCGGTGAACAGGACGGTCCGTCCGGCGTCGAGCAGGATCCGTTCGCCGTGCTCCCACAGCGCCGTGCCGAGTCCGTGGTGCCGGGCCGCCGGGCGCACCTGCACGTACAGCTCGCCCAGGTGCTCGTTGCTGCTCGTCATCATGAGGACGAACAGGTGGCCCAGCACGTCCTGCGGCCGGGGTGTCTCGGGTGCGTCCGCGCGGACCGCGACGAAGCGTTGCTTGGTCGCGTACTGCTGGTTGTCCATCCCGGCGAGGACGTCGCGGGCCTCGTTCGCGAAGTCGTCGTAGCCGTGGGCCTCGATCATGACCTCGGCCTCGATCTCGGCCACGCCGTGGTACGCCCAGGCCTCGGCGGAGTCGAGGTCGGCGGGGTGCGGGGCCGGGGTGATGCGCCAGGTCGTCGTCGACTCGGTGGGATGGCTCATGCCCTCAGCGTCTCGCGCGAGGCGCGAGCGGTCCACGGGTTTTCGGAGGTGCAGCCCGGCGGACCGGGCCGCACCTCCTCACGTGCCCGACGGCGCAGCGCGCCTCAGGCCTTCGACCTGCGGCCCGCGATGAGGCCCCAGACCAGCAGGACGACGAGCGAGCCGATGAACGCCCAGAACCAGGTCGAGAACGACCAGAACTCCTGGTTGGGGTCCGAGCCGAACGCCCGGCCGATGAACCCACCGACGAACGCGCCGACGACACCGACGATCAGCGTCACGACCCAGCCGCCCGCTGCCCTGCCCGGCATGATGGCGCGCGCGATGGCGCCCATGATGAGGCCGATCACGATCCACGACAGAAACCACATGGTCCACTCCGTCCGTCGGACGAGCCCGTCGGCCGACGACGTGGTCGGGGCCGGACCGGCGCCGTCGCCGGTCGGTTCCACGGTGGCACGGACAGGCCGGACACGCACGCCGATAGGGGACGATCGGCGCATGCGTGTCGCGGATGCTCCCGCGCCACGCCGGGCACCGGACGGCCGCGTCGCCGGGCTCGGCGGGGGCGGCGCCGCCAGGCCCGGGCTCGCTGCGGTGGTCGGCGGCCCGCACCGGACCACCGCGCGACGTGCGCCGCCTACGCTGGGGTGGTCCGACGTCGGGAGAGGGAGTGACCATGCGGGTCGACAGCTGGCTCTGGGCGGTCCGCCTGACCAAGAGCCGTTCGGTCGCGACGGCCGCGTGCCGTGCCGGGCACGTCAAGGTCGACGGGGTGCGCGTCAAGCCGTCCGCGACGGTCAAGGTCGGGAGCACCGTGACGTACCGAGGGGGTGAGCGCGAGCGGATCGTCGAGGTCGTCGAGCTGCTCGCCAAGCGCGTCGGGGCGCCCGAGGCCGCGAAGGCGTACGTCGACCACAGCCCGCCCGCGCTGCCCCGCGAGGCCGTGCCGTTCGTGCCTGTCCGCGACCGCGGCGCGGGGCGCCCCACCAAGCGGGAGCGGCGCGAGATCGACAAGCTGCGGGGCCGCGAGCTGCCGCCCGTCTGACCCGTTGCGGTGAGACGGGTTCAACGGTCGGAGACGGGTCACCCGGATCGTGGCGCACGTGCCCGTCTCGGACCGGACCACCCGTCTCGCTCAGCGGGCTCAGCCCTGCGCCGGGCAGCACGACGCCCGGGCCACCTGTGTTCCAGGCGACCCGGGCGCGGTTCTGGTGCGTGTCGGTCGGCCCTCGCTCCTGAGCGCCGACCGTCCGGTGCTCAGGTCAGCAGGCGCCGAGGTCCTTCCACGCGCCCCACTGGCCGCTCGTGCCGGGGTTCTCCCCGGTGTTCCACCACTTGGCCTCGTAGGTCTTGCTGTTGTACGAGACGCGAGCGCCACCTGTGTAGACCGAGCCGGCCGCCCAGGCGGGAGCCGTGCAGACACCCGTCCCGGTCGTGCCACCGGTGGTTCCGCCGGTCGTGCCGCCCGTGGTGCCTCCCGTGGTTCCACCGGTCGTGCCACCCGTGGTGCCACCTCCGTTGACCGTGAGGTCGACGCAGTTGTAGAACGCGTTGACCGTGTTGGACACGTTCCACCGGGCGAGGATCGTGTGGTTGCCCGAGGGCAGGTTGGTCAGCGTGTGCGAGATGTTGCTCGGGGGCTGGGCGCCGCCCTGGCTGAACGTCTGGTGCAGCTTGCCGTCGACGAAGTACTCCCACGTGCTCGTGTTGTGAGCGGCCGTGAGCTTCCACTGGAACGTCACCGAGCTGCCGACGCTCTTGCGCGGCCACGGCTTGCTGTTGTCGTCCAGGATCGAGAACCCGCTGCCGCCCGAACACTGCATCGAGCCCTTGGGTGCCTCGACGCTCTGCGGCTCGTACTTGATGCTGCCGCAGTCGAAGGACGTGGCGCCGGTCGCGCAGTTGTCCTGCCGGCTGGGCGGTGACGTGATCCATCCGTGTGCCGAGGCGGCCGGGGCCAGCACGACAGGGGCCGCGATCGCGGCCACACCGAGGACGGCGGCAATCATTGCCGCGCGTAGTCGTCTCATCTTTTCTTCTCGCTCTCCATGGCAGTCGGTAGGGCCCCATTGCCGGGCGACCTACACATGTCGAATCGGACAAGTTCGACGCTATGCAATGAAATCGGCATGCACAATCCGGTGAAGCACGTAGGGGGTCCTACGTAGTGCGGGAGATATTCAATCGACCGAGAAATGGGAAAAGTGACGCCGGGTCAGGAATTCCTGACCCGGCGTCACCGGTCACGCGTCACGCGTCATGCGGTCCTCAGCAGGCGCCGAGGCTCTTCCAGGGCCCCCACTGCGCGGCGGCGTCGGGCTTTTCGCCCTTGGTCCACCACTTGGCCTCGAAGAGCTGGCCGTTGAGCGACACCTTGGCGCCACCCGTGTAGGCGACGGCCGTGTCCCAGGGGCCGGCCGAGCACTGAGGCGTGCCCGTCGTGCCGCCCGTGGTGCCGCCGGTCGTTCCGCCGGTGGTGCCACCCGTGGTGCCGCCGGTCGTGCCACCCGTGGTCCCGCCGGTCTCGCCGCCGGTGGTGCCACCCGTGGTGCCGCCGGTCGCGCCGCCACCGGTGACGGTGAGGTCGACGCAGTTGTAGAACGCCATCGGGGTGTCAGCGACGTTCCAGCGAGCGAGGACCGTGTGGTCGCCCGCAGGCAGGTTGGTCAGCGTGTGGGAGATGTCCTTCGCGGGCTGGGCGCCGCCCGAGCTGAAGGTCTGGTGGAGCTTGCCGTCGACGAAGTACTCCCACGTCGTCGTGGCGTGGTTGGCCGTGAGCTTCCACTGGAACTTCACGGAGGAGGCGACCGTCGTGCGCGGCCACGGCTTGCTGTTGTCGTCGAGGATGTCGTAGCCGCTGCCACCGCTGCACTGCATGGAGCCCTTCGCGGCCTCGACGCTCTGCGGCTCGTACTTCAGGCCGCCACAGTCGAAGGACGTCGCGCCGGTGGCACAGTTGTCCTGACGGCTCGGCGGGGAGGTGACCCAGCCGTGCGCGGAGGCGGCGGGCGCCAGCACCACGGGGGCAACAATGGCGGTCGCGCCGAGCACGGCGGCGATCATTGCCGCACGTAGTCGTCTCATCTGCATCTCGCTTTCGTTGTGGTGGACGGCGAGACGCAAGGCCTCGGGTCCACCTCGACCAGAACGCTGCGACGCTAAGGCAGAGGTCGTTGAGTCTTCAAACAGCGGCGCCGGGTAAGGGTAAACACGTATGCGCGCGAGGGGCGTCCGGGAAACGGCGTCCTGGTGCGCCTGGTGAGGGACGCCGTCGGGCAGATGAGAAGCATGTGAGAGGGTGCTCGCCCCGAATCGTGTGGAGAACACCTAGAGGGACAGATCGTCCCATAACACGTCTGGTCGCTCCTGCGCTCGTCGAACGCCGCACGCCACTCCCGAGGCCCTCGTCCACCGGTGCCAGGGGACGAAGGTCCCACCCCCCAGGGACCGTCGTCCGTGGTTCCCGAGAGCCGCTCTCGGGGACGCTGAGAGCATGTCGAACCACGAAGAGAACCTGACTGCTGCCGTCGTCTTCGAGTCGATGTTCGGGAACTGTGAGAAGGTCGCCCGGCAGATCGCAGCCGGCATGGCGACCGGCGTGCCGGTGAAGGTCGTGGACGTCGCGGACGCGGTCGCCGACCCGTCGATCCTCGACGACGTCGCGCTCGTGGTCGCCGGTGGTCCCACGCACTCCATGTCGATGAGCCGTCCCGGTACCCGTGCCGAGGCCGTCCAGCGTTCCGGCGGGACGGTACCTGCGCGCAACGTCGGCCTGCGCGAGTGGTGCGTCGCGCTCCAGGACCGCACGGACGAGCACGGTCCTCGCTGGGTCACGACGTTCGACACCCGCACCGCGCTCGGTCGGGCCATCCCTTCGTCCGCCTCCCGTGCTGCCGCGCGCATCGTCACGCGCAAGGGCTACGAGATGCTCGTGCCGCTCCGTTCGTTCCTCGTCGAGGACGCGGCGGGACCCCTGGTCGACGGCCACCTCGAGGAGGCGTACGTCTGGGGCGAGAAGATCGCTGCGGCGTTGCGCGCACAGGTTCCGGTCGCCGTCTGAGACGGTGTGCGGACGGTCGTCCGCAGCTGAGCACGGACGGGGAAGACGGGCTCAGCCGCGGGGGTCTCGCCGCTGTCCGACGATGCCGCGTTCCCACGTCGGGGACGCGGCATCGTCGTACCTGGGCCTGGGCCTGGGCCTGGGCCGGCCTCGGGTGCTCCGGTGACGCCGCGGGCCCGCCCGCGCGAGGGGGACGTCGACGGCGTCGCGCCCGCCGGAGGGAGGGTGTGCGCGGGTACGTCCTGCGCGCGGTGAGCCTGCGGGGCGAGGATGGTCTCCTGGAACCAGGCAGAGGAGACGACGCGATGACGAAGTACCTGATCTCGTTCCCGAGCGGCGCCATGGACGTCTCCGCGGAGGACCTGCCCGCGGTCTCGGACGCGTCCCACGCCGTCGTGGAGGAGGCGAGGAGAGCGGGCGTCTGGGTGTTCGGCGGGGGGATCGACGAGAGCGTCCCGCCCGTCCTGGTCGACGGCGACGGCACCGTGACTGAGGGCACCTACCCGCAGACGAGGCAGATCGAGGGCGGCTACACGGTCCTCGAGGTGCCGTCGCGCGCGGAGGCGCTCGAGTGGGCCGCGAAGATCGCGGTGGCGTGCCGGTGCGCACAGGAGGTGCGCGAGTTCCAGCTCGACCCCGCCAGCTGACGGTCCGCCGACGCTCTCGGCCGGAACCGGGGGCGCGGCGCGCGCCGTCCGGGCCGCCGTCGCGTCAGCGCAGGTCGTCGGTGCGGGGCGCGCCGACGGGCTTCTGCAGGAGGCCCGTGACGACGTCGAGGATCGCGGAGTCGTCCAGCCCGAGCTCGCGGCCGCGGACGACCATCTGCGTCGCGAGGTCGGCGAACGACCGCTGGTCGGCGACCGACGAGCGCCGGTGGGTGGGGGCCGTGACGACCGTCCCCGTGCGCGGCCGTGACGAGACCGCACCCGCCGCCTCGAGCTCGCGGTAGGCACGCTGCACCGTGCCGACCGCGACGCCCAGGTCGCGTGCGAGTTCGCGTGACGAGGGCAGCCTGTCGCCGGGGTTCAGGGAGCCCAGCGAGACGAGCGCCGCCACCTGGGCCCTGATCTGCTCGTAGACCGGGACGGGGGAGTCCAGGTCGACCGTGAGGGTCTTCATGCCTGGGGCTCGGGCGCCACGGTCGTCACGGGCGACGTCCCTGTCGTGGTGGACGTGCCGGGCGGGGTGGGGAGGGCCTGCCGGGCGAGCACGGAGAGTCCGACGACGACCGACGTGATGCCGATCGCGGACCCGACGGCGAACGCCAGGACGGCGGCTCCTGTCCGGTCTGCCCCGAACAGGGCGAGGGCTGCGGTGAGCAGGACGGCGGCCGACCCCAGACCCACGAGGAGCTGTGCACCTGCCAGGACGTGGGCGGCGCTGAGCCGGCGCAGGGAGTCGTCCTCGTGGGCCGTGGCGCCGCTCACGACGCCGCGCCGGGCGATGAGACGCAGCACGCCGAGCACCCCGAGGGTGATGACGCCCAGCACGCCGAGCAGCGGCCCGGCGTAGGGCCAGCCGGGGTAGGGGCCGGACTCGCCGGTGATCCATCCGTCGACCGTGACGAGGAGCGGCGCGTCGACCGTGCTTCCTCCCTCGCCGGCCGTGACCCCGAAGACCACGAGGGCCGCGGCCGTGAGTGCCGTCGTCGCGAGGAAGAGGGGCAGCCGCCACTCGCCGAGGCCGCGGACGGTCCGTCGGGTGAGCGGGGCCGTACGGACCGCGCCCTGGGGGCGGGGCCAGGCGAGCTCGCCGATCGCGCGGACGACGAGGACCATGACGACGGCGATGAAGGGGGAGAGGGCGACGAGCAGGCCGGGGGCGGCCGTGACGCCGGTGAGGCCCGGGAGCGCCGCGGGGGAGACCACGTAGGCGATCAGCGACAGTGCGACGACGGCGGCGACGGCGGACGTGGTCCGTTCGTGCCGGAGTGCGGCGTCGAGCACGGGGCGTCGGGGATGGCGCCGGGACCGGACGGCGTTGGCCGCCGTCAGGACCGCGGCGGCGAGGGCGCCGAGCGCGACGAGGGCGACGAGCGACAGGCCTGTCATGTGGACTCCTCCGAATGGATCAATGAATCAGAGTATTGACTCATTGGTTCCGGCTTGTCCACTCGATCCTGCCGGGCAGCCCGCCACCGCCGGGCATCCCGCCGCCACATGGCGCGCGCCGCGGGGACCACCCGCGACGGGTGGCGCGACGCCGCCCGTGAGTCGGGGACCGGGGAAGGAGCGGGCCACGTCACCGGGAGCGGGCGGCGGGAGGGGGACCGGGGCAGTGGCGCACAGGCTCGGCAGTCTCGCGACCGCACGAGCGGATGAAGTTGGCGATCGGTCGACGTCCTGCCGTCACAAGGGCGGGCGCAGCGTGTCTTTCCAGGGTGATCGGCCCGGACGGGCTGGTGCCGGCCGTGTTCGGGAGAGGAAGCCGTCGATGGGGCTCTACGAGGAGCGTTGGTGGGAGGGGCATGCCCACCTCGTGCGGTTCGTCGCCGAGCACGGGCACCCTCGGGTCCCCGTGAGCCACCGCACCGAGCCCGATGGCTTCGCCCTCGGCACGTGGGTCAAGGTCCAGCGTCGAGAGCACTCCCTCGGGACGCTGAAGGAGGAGCGCCTGCGTGCGCTGCGCGAGGCCGGGTTCGCGTTCGAGGTCCGGCACCCGCTCAAGCAGTGGCAGCGCAACGTGGACCGGCTGGCCGCGTTCAAGGACGAGCACGGGCACACCCGCGTGCCGTACTACTTCGAGACCGCGGACGGTTTCGGGCTCGGGGCGTGGGTCGGCCGCATGCGCAGGCGCCGGGCCTCGGGCGAGGTCACGGACCAGCAGGTGGCGGACCTCGACGCCGTGGGGATGGACTGGACCCTGGCGCTCGAGACGTCGAAGCGCCGCAGCCACCGGGCGTTCGCGGCGTTCGTCGCCGACCACGGTCACGGGAGCGTGCCGGACCCGTACCGTACGAGCGACGGGTTCGACATGGCGGGCTGGGTGGCGCGGGTGCGTCGCGACCGGCGTGCCGGGCGGTTGTCGGCCACGCAGGAGCGCGAGCTGCGCGATCTCGGGTTCGAGTTCCCGAGCGTGCTGGAGCCGGACGACTGGGATGCTCACCTGGCGTGCCTGTCGAGGTACGTCGCTCGGTACGGCCCCGACATCTCCACGACGTTCGAGTGCGACGACGGGACCCGGCTGGGCCACTGGGTGGCGAGCCAGCGCGCGTCCCGGGAGGCGGGCACGCTCCCGGCCGGACGGGTCGCGCGGCTCGACGACCTGGGGTTCGTCTGGCACGCGCACGACGAGGAGGACGAGCTCTGGCGGGAAGGGGTCGCGCTCCTCGCGGGGTACGTGGCGGAGCACGGGGACGGCCGGGTCCCCGGTGACCACGTCGCCCCCGACGGGACGCCCCTGGGGGCCTGGGTCGGGCGACGCCGGTGGGAGCACCGTCACGGCCTGCTGCGCGCAGAGCGCGTCGACGAGCTCGCGGCCCTGGGCTTCGAGTGGACCTCGACGCCGCAGCCGGGGACGACGCGCGGCACCGACGACGAGGCCTTCCGCGCCTGGGTGGACGCGCTCGAGTCCTTTCGGGGAGAGAACGGGCACTGTCGCGTGCCTGCGAGCCACGTGCGCCCGGACGGCAGGAAGCTGGGCGACTGGGTCGCGTACGTGCGCGCCCGGCACGCCAAGGGGCTTCTCGCGCAGGGTCGGGTCGAGGTCCTCGACGGGCTCGGCTTCGAGTGGCGGGTCCGGGACAACGACGCCCTGTGGCAGCAGGGGCTCGAGGCCCTCGGGTCCTACGTCGCGGAGCACGGGCACGCTCGCGTGCCGATCAGGCACCGGCGGGACGACGGGTTCCGGCTCGGGCAGTGGGTTCGCAGCCGACGCAGCGAGGGGAAGCGCAGGCGGCTGAGCGTCGAGCGGGTCGTGGCGCTCGACGCGCTGGGTTTCGTCTGGGACCCGACGGCGCCCGCGACCTAGGCGGGGCCCGGTACGGTCCGGCGCCGCGCGGTCCGGGGCCGTAGGAGGGAGCGGCAACCGCCGCGTGCACCCGGCGTGGAACCCGTGTCGAGCGCGGAGCCCGCGGCCTGACGCCGGGCCGCGCGGCGCGTCAGTCGTCGAAGGCGTCCCAGCAGATCGCGCTCCGGCGTCGTTGGTCGTCGAGGACGAGCTCGCGGACGGCGTCGGGGAGCCGGTCGCGCTGCCAGTCCCGTTCGGCGAGGCGCGCGGCCTCGGCGTCCTTGCCCTGTGCCGACGCGTCGGCGGCCGCGGCCCGGATCGCGTAGGCCGCGGCCCCCAGGTCGTGCGCGGCGACGTGGGCGACGGCCACGGCCTGGCCCGCCGCGAGCGCGGCGAACCTGGCGGGGTCGGGCAGGTCGCGTCCGGCGGCGTTGGCAGGGAAAGCGGCCCGGTGGGCGTCCTTCATGGCGACCTCCCCGCGGATCCAGGCGCGGCCGACGGCGAGGGCGTCGCGCGGGCGGGGGTCGTCGGGTGCGGCCCGCTCGAACAGGGGCAGGACGTGCTCGGCGCAGACCGCGGCCCACTCCGCGAGGTGGTGGTGGTCCTCGTCCGTGAGCGTGCCTCCGCGGCGCTCGGTGATCAGGCGTGGGTCACGGTCGGTGGGCAGGATCGGCATGGGCCGATCCTGCGGCACGGACGGCGTCTGCGCGAGCGAGCACCGGCATGCCCACGTGGGTGCCGGCATGCCACGTGGGTGCTGGCGGGCCCCGCGGGTCCCGGCACGCACCGGGAGACGGCGGACGCCGGCCGCCCCGGAGCGGGGCGACCGGCGTCGTCGGTCCGTGCGGGCACCCGGCCCGCGAGCGAGCGACCGTCAGTCCACCGTGACGGCGTCGAGCACGGGGAGCCGGGCTGCGCGCAGCGCGGGCCACCCTGCGGCCAGGATCCCCACGAGCACCGCGATGCCCACCATGGTCCCGAGCTGGGCCCACGGGATCACGAGGTCCGTGAAGCCCGTGCTCGCGAACACGGTCGGCATCCCGGCCGCCAGCCCCACGCCCACGGCCAGGCCCAGCAGCGTCCCGAACACGGCCGTGAGGACCGACTCGATGACGATGGTCCCGGCGAGCTGGGAGCGTCCCAGCCCGACGGCACGCAGGAGCCCGATCTCGCGCGTCCGCTCGATCACGGACAGCGCGAGGGTGTTGACGATGCCGAGGATCGCGATGACGATCGACAGCCCCAGGAGCGCGTAGAGGATCGTGAGCATCTGGTTGACCTGGCTCGCGAGCGACGAGATGAACTCCTCGTTGTCCATGACGGACACGATCATGTAGGGCTTCGCCGCGGCGGTCACGGCGGCGTCCAGGTCGGCCTGGCTCACGCCGTCGGCCGCCTGGAGGAGCAGCATGGTCGACATCTCGGTCGGTGCCGCGGAGAGCTCCGCGAACACCGTGTCAGGCACGACGACCGGCACGCCGAGGGCGGGCGAGTCGAAGACCGAGCCGATCGTCACGTCGGTGGTGCCGAGCTGTGTGCGCAGCGTGAGCTCGTCGCCGAGCTTCCACCCTTCCTCCTCGGCCTTGGCCTGCAGGACGGAGACCTGGCCGTCCGCGAGCGTGTCGAGGTCACCCTCGACGGCTTCGGTGTCCCACGTCTCGCCGAAGAGGCTCGGGTCGACCCCGAGCACGAACAGCGGTGACGCGTCGGCGGCGGGCTCGTCCGCGGCCCCGACGAAGTAGCGGTCGGCCGTCATGGAGTCGGCCCGGCCGACCTCGGGCAGGTCGGAGATGTCGCTCACCGCCCCCGAGGGGACGGTGCCGGTCGCCGACTGCACCACGAGGTCGGCGAGGGACTCCTCGGTGACGATGCCCTTGAGCGAGGCCTGCATGGACACCGCCAGGACGGAGGCCGCCCCGACGAGCGACATGCCGATCATCAGGGCACCCGCAGTGCTCGCGGTGCGTCGAGGGTTGCGGGTCACGTTGCCGCGCGCGAGCGTCCCGAGCGGCTTGGCCCACGCGACGAACGGCGCGGACATGACGTGCAGGACGCCGCGGGCGACGACGGGGGCGAGCAGCAGCGTCCCGACGACCACTCCCACCGCGCCGAGGCCGAGGAGACCCCCGGTGCGCGCGGCGTCGTCGGCCGCGGCCTGGACGACCGCGAGGACGACGGTGCCCGCACCGGCACCGGCGACGACCGCGCCGACGATCCCGCGGACCTTGAGGGACGCGGCCTGGGCGGGGGCGTCGTCGCGCATGGCCTCGACCGGGGCGACGAGCGCCGCGCGTCGGGCGGGCAGGGCGGCCGAGGCGACCGAGACGACGATGCCCAGCACGAGCGAGACCACGATCATCGACGCGTTGACGGGGACGTCGCCCGTGAGGTCCATGCCCATGGACTCGAACAGGGCCTTGAGGGCCGTGACGAGCCCCAGCCCGCCGAGGATGCCGAGCGCACCGCCGAGGGTGCCGATGATCGCGGCCTGGGTCAGGATCGAGGAGAAGACCTGGAGCGGGGACGCACCGACGGCACGGAGCAGCGCGAACTCGCGCTGCCGCTGGCGGACCGTCATGGCGAACGTGTTCGCGATGATGAACCCGCCGACGAACAGCGAGATCCCGGCGAAGACCAGCAGGAAGGTCTCGATGAACCCGAGCATCGACGCGATGTCCTCACGGGCTTCGTCCCGCGCGACCTCGCCCGTGATGACCTCGACGGGCTCGGACGGCGACGAGGCCTCCAGGGCGCTCGCGACGTCGTCGCGCAGGTCGCTCTCGCTCACGCCGTCCTGCGCGAGGACCGTGATGCTGGGGACCATGCCGTCGGGCGCGAACGCCGCGGCCGCGGTGGCCTCGTCGAAGAAGACGATGCTCGCGCCGGCCATCGAGGCGCCCATGTCGACGATCCCGGTCAGGGTCGCCTCGGTGATCTGGCCCGCGACGACGATCGTGGTCGTGTCACCGATCGCGAGCCCGCTGGCCTCGGCCGTGCCGGCCTCGAGCAGGAACTCGTCCGGGCCCGACGGCGCCACGCCCTGCGTGAGCGGGGTCGCCGGGTCGTCGGCCTCGTAGGCGAGACCGAACGTCGGCGCTCCCGTGGTGGGCGGCGGGGTGCCGTCCGCCCCGACGAGGACGAGCGGACCGGTGTAGTCGGCGAAGGCGTGCGCGACGCCGTCGGCCCCTTCGATCGTGTCCGCCAGGTCGGCGGGGATCGGGTTGCGGACGGCGCCCGCGGTCGCGTGCTCCTGGGTGAGCGCGGAGGAGTCCTCCTCACCACGCACGAGCACGTCCGCGGACGAGCTGTCGACGATCCCGTCGAACGTCGAGGACAGCATCTCGCGCAGCGAGAACGTGCCCGCGACGAACGAGACGCCGAGCACGACCGCGAGGATGGACATCCCGAGACGCACGAGGTGCGCGCGGACGTTGCGCAGGGCGACGCGCAGCATCAGGCGGCCGCCTTCTTGCGCGTGAGGGAGCCCAGGACCGCCAGGACGGAGTCGGGCGTCGGGTCGAGGACCTCGTCGACGATGCGGCCGTCCGCGAGGAACAGCACGCGGTGCGCGTAGCTCGCCGCGACGGGGTCGTGCGTGACCATGACGACCGACTGGCCCAGGTCGTCGACCGACTCGCGCAGGAACGTCAGGACCTCGCGCGAGGACGTCGAGTCCAGGTTCCCCGTGGGCTCGTCCGCGAACACCACCGACGGCTTGGAGACCAGTGCGCGCGCGCACGCGACCCGCTGCTGCTGCCCGCCGGACAGCTCGCTCGGGCGGTGCTTCAGACGGTCGGTCAGCCCGACGGCGTCGACCACCTTCGCGAGGTACGCCCGGTCCACGGGCTTGCGCGCGATGTCGAGCGGGAGCGTGATGTTCTCCTCGGCCGTGAGCGTCGGCACGAGGTTGAACGACTGGAAGACGAACCCGAGCTGGGTGCGGCGCAGCTTCGTGAGCTGGCGCTGGTTCATGGTGGAGACGACGAGGTCGTCGACGACGACCGTGCCGGCCGTCGGGGTGTCGAGGCCCGCCATGCAGTGCATGAGCGTGGACTTGCCCGAGCCGGACGGACCCATGATCGCGGTGAACCGACCACGGCCGAAGTCGACGTCGACGCCCGCGAGCGCGTGGACCGCCGTCGGGCCCTTGCCGTAGGTCTTGACCAGGCCGCGCGCGGTCGCGATCGCGTCGGGGGCGGAGGGCGGGGTGCCGCCGGCGGCTGCGGCCGCCGTGACGGTGACCGGGGCAGGGGACGGGGAGGGCATGTCGGGACTCTCTCTCGAGGGGTGCGCGTGCGGACGGCGACCCGGTCGAGGGGGAGTGTCGCGGTGGGGACCGGCAACGGTCGCCCCTCCGAGCCGCTGTGCCCATCCTGGCGGCGGCCCGGTCGGCGGAGCATCGGGGATGTCCCTGAAAGAACCCTGAACGTCACCCGTGGGCGTGCGGCGTCCGGCGTACGCCCTCCGAGGGACCGACCGTGCGGAGGCCGTCCGGCACCTGGTGCCCGGTGCCTAAGGCGTCGGGGGGACGCCCGGGTCGACGGGCGGGGCGGGGTCGACGGGCGCCGCCGGATCTGTCGGCGGTGCCGACGGGTCGGTCGGGGTGACCGGGGCGTCGTCCTGGGGCTTCGCGGGTTCCTTGGGGGCGGGTGGGACGCCCACCATGTTCGGGTCGGGGGCCGGGAAGTCGACGACCGGCGAGCCCTCCAGCGCGGTCTCCATGAAGGAACGCCATGTCGGGGCGGCGAGCGTCGACCCGTACCAGCGCTGCTGGTACTTGCCGTTGATCGTCATGCGGCTCATCGAGACGTCGCTCTCCGCGTTGCCGATCCACACCGCCGTGACGATCTGGGGCGTGTACCCGATGAACCACGTGTGGTTGTTGTTGTTCGCCGTGCCGGACTTGCCGGCGCTCGGGCGCGAGAGCTGGGACTTCTTGCCCGTGCCCTGCGTCATGACGTTCTGGAGGGCGAAGGTCACGGTGTTCGCGATGTTCGGGTCGAGCGCGTTCGGGTTGCAGCTCGCGGACGGCACGGGCAGCTCGCTCCCGTCGGCACCGACGATGCGGGTGATCGCGATCGGGTCGCAGTAGGTCCCGCCGCTCGCGAACGTCGCGTAGGCGGCGGCGAGCTGGAGGGGCGAGGAGTTCTGCGTGCCGATCGTCATGGTCGGCATGACGTGGATCGCGGACGCGTCGCCCGTGATCTCGGCCGTGCGGGAGGGGCGGAGCCCGATGCTCCACGCCATGTCCCGCACCGCGCACAGGTCCAGCTGGGACTCCATCGTGGCGTAGCCGGTGTTGACCGAGTTGAAGGTGGCGCGCAGGACCGGGATCTCGCCCTGGTCGGTCGAGCCGTCCGAGTTGCCCGGGGACCACGGGATGCGGTCGAGACGGGCGCACGAGGCGTGGAAGTCCCGGTTCGGCACGAACGTGCGCTTGTTCGCGTTGACCGTCTGGTTGAGGGTGTGACCCGACCGCAACCACTCGGCGAGGGTGAACACCTTCCACGTCGAGCCGGGCGAGAAGCCCTGGGACGAGCCGTGCTTCTGGTCGGCGTTGTAGTTGACGGCCGTGGTGCCCGGTGCGGGTTCGCGCGCGACGTCGTAGGGACGGTTCTGCGCCATCGACAGGATCTTGCCGGTGTGGGGTTCGACCGCGACGATCGCGTCCTCGATGCCGCTCGGGTCGCCGGGCGGGACGGCTGCGGTGATGGTCGCCTCGGCTGCGGCCTGCATCCGCGGGTCCAGCGTCGTCGTGATGTCGAGGCCGCCGCGGTAGAGCAGTGCCTGGCGGTCCGCCTTGGTCTCCCCGAACGTCGGGTCGGAGGTGATGACCTTGGTGACGTAGTCGCAGAAGAAGGCGGCTCCTCCGGCCGTCTGGCACCCTCCGGTGACGGGCTGGACGACCAGGGTCGCGGGCAGCGGGGTCGCGACCGCCTCGTCGTGCTGCTGCTGGGTGATGTAGCCCTGCTCCAGCATCTTGTTGAGAACGCGGTTGCGACGTGCTTCGGAGTCGACGGGGTTGGTCACGGGGTCGTACTTGGTCGGGGCGTTGGTGACCCCGGCGATCGTGGCTGCCTCGACGATGCTGAGCTCGGAGGCGTGCTTGGAGAAGTAGTGCAGCGAGGCGGTCTCGACGCCGTAGACCCGGATGCCGAACTGCGCGATGTTGAGGTAGCCCTGGAGGATCTCGTCCTTCGACATGACGGTCTCGAGCGAGATCGCGAGCTTGGCCTCGCGGGCCTTGCGTCCCAGGGTGTCGTCACGGGCCGCGCGCATCGCGACCGGGTCGTCGTCGCGCACGGCCTGCTCGATCAGGACGTTCTTGACGTACTGCTGGGTCAGGCTGGAACCGCCCTGGGTGTCGCCTCCCGTGAAGTTGTTGACGGCCGCACGGGTCACGCCCTCGGGGTCGATCCCGCCGTGCTGGTAGAAGCGGTGGTCCTCGATCGCGACGACCGCGTCCCTCATGGGTTGGGAGACCTGGTCCAGGGGGACCACGATGCGGTTCTCCTGGTAGAAGGTCGCGAGCAGCGTGGTGCCGTCGTTGGCGTAGACGCGGGACTGCTCGGCCAGGGGCCCGGGGACGAGCTCGTCGGGCAGCTCGTCGAACATCCTCGTGACGTCCTCGGACACGGTGTTCGCCCCCGCGGCGAGGGGCAGGAGGAGGCCTGCCGCGAGGACGCCCCCCACGGCCGACACGAGCAGGAAGGCCATCAGGAGCGCGAGCGCCTTGACGGCGGAGGTCTGCTGACGGGGTCGTGTGGACTGGCCCATCTGCCGACTGTACGTCCCGAGTCCCGGGGCGGCTCGGTGAGCCGGTATCCGTTGCCGGGGCGTGACCTGGGGTGGTGCGGGCGGCGTCCGGCCCGGCGCTTCGGGTGCAACCTATGGGTTGCGCGTCGTGGCATCAGGTGCAACTCTGGAGTTGCACTTTTTAATGACACCCCAGCAGGACCCGAGAGACCTGGCAGGACCCGAGAGAGGAACGACCATGACGACCACCGACCAGCAGGCCTCGATCGACACCGAGGCGTTCCAGGTGACCCGCACGCTGATCGTGCACGCCCCGCCGTCCACGGTGTGGGCCGCCCTGACGCGCGACGACCTGATCGCCCAGTGGTTCGGCCAGGAGGCTCACCTGCCCGACCTGCGCGTGGGCGGCGAGGGAACGTTCGGCTTCGACGGCTACGGACGGTTCGCCGTCCGCATCGAGGAGTACGACGAGCCCACGGCCTTCGCCTTCACCTGGACCAACCAGGCCGGCGCCGAGCTGCGCCCCGACAACTCGACCCTCGTCCGGTTCACGCTGACCCCCGAGGGCGAGGGCACCGTGCTCGCCGTCGTCGAGTCCGGGTTCGAGCGTCTCGGTGACCGCGCCGAGGGTGCGATGGCCGACAACCGCTCGGGATGGACCGGTGAGCTCGACGAGCTGGTCGCGTTCGTCGAAGGGCCGGGGTCCTCGGCGGGGGCCGCGTCCGTCGAGGGCGCCGCGCGCCCCGCCGACGGGCCCGAGGCGTGAGCACCCAGACGCTGGCCCCCGTGTTCGCGGCGCTCGCCGACGACACGAGGTGGCAGATCCTCCAGGAGCTGGGACGCGCGGACCTGTCGGCGTCCGCGCTCGCGACCGTCCTGCCCGTGACACGGCAGGCGATCGCGAAGCACCTGGCCGTGCTCGCCGAGGCCGGGCTGGTCGAGCCCGTGCGCGTCGGGCGCGAGGTCCGCTACCGCGCGATCGGGTCCCGCCTGGGCGAGACCGCCCGTGCGCTCGATGCGATCGGCGCCGCGTGGGACCGCCGCCTCGCCACGATCAAGCGGATCGCGGAGGGCTAGGTACCTCCGGGTCCTCCGGTTCCTCCGGTTCCGGAGGGCCCGGAGTGCCGAAGGTGCCGGCAGCGGTAGCGTGGGCGCGTGCCACTCACGCTCTGCGTCCTGCTCTGGGCCGTCGACGGCCAGGTCGAATCCCTCGCGCGCTACGAGGACGAGGTCCTCGCGCTCGTCCCGCTCCACGGCGGCCGGATCACCTCACGGGTGAGGGCACTGCCCGGTGAGGATCCGTCCCTGCCTGCCGAGGTGCAGGTCGTCGAGATGCCCGACGACGTCGCTCTCGCCGCGTACATGGCCGACCCCGCGCGCGTGGCGCTCGCGGACGTCCGGGACAGGGTGGTCGCGCGGACGCAGATCGTGCGCGTGGAGCCGGTCGCCGACCGAGGGTGACGGTCCGACCCGCCGAGGGTGACCGCCCCGCCCGCCGAGGGTGACCGCCCCGCCCGCCGACGGTGACCGCCCGACCCGCCGAAGGTGACGGTCCGGCCCGCCGGGGGTGACCGGTTGCCGTCAGACCCGCACCCGCGACGTGTCGCGGCGCAGGTAGCCCCACGCGAGGACCGCGCAGACGACGCCGTTGACGAGCCCGGCGAGGACGTCGGTCAGCGAGTGCATGCCGCGGTACAGCCGGGCGAAGCCGACCGCGAACGGGACGAGCACCGCGAGGACCGTGAGCACGACCCGGAGCGCAGGGTTCTGCACGCGCTGCGCGAGAAGAGCGAGCGTCAGGTAGAACGCCGTGGAGGCGCCGGTGTGCCCGCTCGGGAAGCTCGACGTGGGCGGGGCGTGGTCGAGCATGTCGACCTCGGGGCGTGTGCGGCCCACGACGAGCGAGGACGTGAGGAAGATCAGGGCCTGCAGCGACACCGCGAGCGCGGGGACCAGGGCGAACCACCACTGCCTGGTCCGCCACCAGACGAGCGCGACCGCGAGCACGCACGCCCCGATGATGAACTCGGTCATCCCGATCGCGGACAGCATCTCGGTGACCGTGTCGAGGAACGGGGTGCGCACCTCGACGAGGGCCCGGTTGACCCCGGCCTCGCCGGGCAGGTTCTCGAGCGGGCCCTTGATGAGGAAACCGAGCCCCACGATCGCGACCCACAGCGCGACGCCGGGCAGGAACGCCCGCAGCGCCAGGTCGCGGGCGACCTCACGGCCCGTCGGGCGCGAGGTGTCGAGCTCGTAGCGGTGGACGAACGGGTGCACGGGGCCTCCAGTCAGGGTCGGCGCGCACCGACCTGTGGGCCGGGTGCGAGTCCCGGACATTACGTGCACACGGGACGACTCGCACGGCGAGCTGCTCGGGGCACGCGGCACGACCGTCGCCGAGCGCTCCCGTCCCGCTCCGCTGCGTCCTGGGTAGGCTCGCCCGGTGCACCCACCGAGACATGTCCTCGAGGAGTTCGGCGCCGTCGGGCGGGCGACGAGGCTCGACGGCGGACGTGGCCGGGCGTGGCGCGTCGGGGATACGGTGGTCAAGCCGCTCGACGTGCTGCCGGCCGAGCTCGACTGGCTGCGGGACCACGCGCCGTCGGGCGGGCACGACCTCCGACTGAGCCTGCCCCTCGTGAGCCGTTCCGGCGACCTCGTCGTCGACGGCTGGACGGCGTTCCCGGTCCTGCCGGGCGAGCACGTCGCGGGGCGGTGGTCACGGATCGCGGGCGTGGCCCACGAGTTCGCGGCAGTGTTCGACGGCGCCGCGCGGCCCGCGTTCCTCGACGACAGGACGCACGCCTGGGCACGGGCGGACCGGCTCGCCTGGGGCGAGGAGGCGAGCGACGTGCCCGACGGCGTGCCGCACCTCCCTGCGCTGCTCGCGGCCCGGCGGACGGTCGTCGAGCCGTCGACGATCGTCCACGGCGACCTCGCGGGCAACGTCCTGTTCGACGACGACCTGCCGCCCGCGGTGATCGACCTGACGCTCTACTGGCGGCCCGTGCGGTACTCGGTGGCGATCGTCGCCGTCGACGCGGTCTCCTTCGAGGGGGCGCCGCTGGGGCTCCTCGAGACGATCGACCCGGAGGAGGGCTTCGCGCAGCACCTCGTGCGCGCACTGGTGTTCCGCATCGCGACGGACTGGTTCAACGAGCTCCCGCTCGCCGTCGACGACGTCTACGCGGCGACCGTGGAGCGCGCGCTCGACCTGGCGGCGCGGGGACGCTGACGCGTGGGGTGACGCGCGTGGAGCGCGACGCGTGGGGGCGCTGACGCGCGGTGGCGCGATCCGCCGTCGGGCAGGCCTGGAGCGCGGCCCGAGCGGCTGCGAGGATGCCTGGATGGCTGACGCGGAGACCTGGGACCTGCTCGACGCGCAGGGCGACCCCACCGGGGAGGTCCGCCGCCGAGGGGATCCGGGATGGCCCCCGGGCCGCTTCCACCTCATGGTGGCGACGTGCGTCGTCCGGTCCGACGGCCGGGTCCTGCTCACGCGCCGCGCTGCGACCAAGACCTTCCCGTCCGCGTGGGAGATCCCCGGGGGCAGCGTGCTCGCGGGCGAGACCGGCGCTCGGGCGGCCGTGCGCGAGCTGCGCGAGGAGACGGGGCTCGTCATCGACGAGGACGCCCTCGAACGGGTGGGCAGAGGTGTCGAGTCCGCGTCATTCCTCGACGTCCACGTCGCGACCGTGCCCGGTCGACCACGGCTGGTCCTCGACCCGGCAGAGGTCGACGCCGCCGCCTGGGTCACGTGGACCGAGGTCGAGGCGCACCGCGCGGCGGGGCGGATGCCCGCTCCCTGGGTCGGGTGCTTCGCCCCGCTCTGGCCCGACCTCGCCCGGAAGGTGGCGGAGGTGGCGGGCCGAGGGTGAGCCGCCAGACGCCCCGCGTACCCGGTGCGACGAGCTCGGCGCGGGCCGCGGCAGGTCGAGCGGGAGCAGGACGACGCGGGCGGAGCCCTCGGCCTCGTGGCACGGCCTCGGGTGGTCGGCACCGCGCCCGCGAACCGGTACAGTTCCGGCCGAATGGTCCCGTTCCCGGTCGTCGTCGACCGGACCCGTCCAACCGGGGAGGCGGGCTCTCCGCTTCGGCGAGAACGGCGGTGCAGTGGTGTTTGCAGGACGGGTGCGTCGCGCACGGTGGATGCTGCGTGCAGGGGCGGGGGGCGCGGTCGTGTGCGCAGTCCTCCTCAGCGCTCCGACGATCGCGAGCGCGGACCCGAGCGACGGGCTGTCGGAGACCTCCCGCACCCGGTACGAGGTCGACGGGGCGGGTCCCGTCCGGGTCACGGTCACGACGACGATCCGCAACGAGCAGCCTGACAGCAGCCAGTACACCTACTACTGGGACGAGTACGGGATCCCGGTCCCTGCGGGAACGACCGACGTCTCGGCCACGAGCGGCGGAACCGCGCTCCAGGTCACCCTCGAACCGACCGAGGACCCGGCGACGAGCGCGGCCGTGGTGTCGTTCGCGCCGCTGAACTACGGGCGCGAACGGACCGTCGAGTGGGCCTACACGCTCCCGGGGGAGCCGGTCCGCTCGGAGGGGATCACGCGCGTCGGTCCCGGCTACGCCACGTTCGTGGTCAGCTCGGCGGGCGACCCGGGTCAGGTCGTGGTCGAGATCGTCGCGCCCGCGTCGATGGACTTCGACAGCACCTGGTCCGGCTTCACGTCGGTCGTCGAGGGCGAGACCCAGACGCACCGCGCGACCGACAGCACGGACGACAACGGCACCTGGGCGTTCGTCTCGCTGCGCGACCCCGACCAGTCGGAGACGACGACGGTCGAGGTGGGCGGCACGGAGCTCGTGCTGGAGAGCTTCCCCGGCGACACGGAGTGGAGCGGTTTCGTCGCCGCGCAGCTCACCGCGGGTCTGCCCCTGCTCGAGCGCTCGGTCGGCATGCCCTGGCCCGGCAACCTGGAACGGATCCGCGAGGACGTGTCGCCCGGGGTGCTCGGGTACGCATGGTTCGACTCGGTCGCGGGGGAGATCGTCATCCCCGAGGACCTCGACGCCGGGCTGCTGTTCCACGAGCTCTCGCACGCGTGGCTCGGCGGGGACAGGTTCGAGGACCGGTGGGTGTACGAGGGCCTGGCAGAGGTGATCGGGCAGAGCGTCGCCGCCGAGACCGGCGGTCCGGCGGACCCGAAGCCCGCACCCGCGCGCGACGCGGCGGACGCCCTGCCGCTCGCCACCTGGCAGGAGGTCGACCTCGAGGACGGCGCGGACGCCGTCGAGGAGTACGCCTACGCCGCGGCAGGGACCGCGATGTCGGAGCTCGTCGGGGGCCTGGACGAGGAAGCCCTCGGCTCGCTCGTCGCGGCCGCGTACGCGGGCGAGAGCGCGTACGACCAGCCCGGCACCCTCGACCACCCGGGCCGGACCGACGGTCGTCGCTTCCTCGACCTCGTCGAGGTGCGTGGTGAGGTGGCCGTGGCCGAGGCGACGTACCGGACGTGGGTCGCCGATGCTGCCGACGCCGCACTGCTCGACGCGCGGGCCCCGGCACGCGAGGCGTACGCCGTCCTCGACGAGGCGGACGGCGCCTGGTCGCCGCCCGCCGGGCTGCGTGCCGCGATGACGGACTGGGCGTTCGAGGACGCCGAGGTCGTCCGAACGGCCCTCGGCGCCGACGCAGCGGCGTCCGCCGGGCAGGTCCAGGAGGCCGCCAGAGCCGCAGGACTGCCCGACCCTGCAGCCGTGCGCGATCAGTACGAGGGGGCGGAGAGCACCGAGGAGTACACGGCGCTCGCGACCACGCTGCCGCGCGCGGTCGAGGTCGTGGGGGTCGTGGGCGACGCGGTCGCTGCCGCCTCGGGCGGCGGCCCGCTCGCCGGGCTCGGGCGACTGCTCCTCGGCGTGGACGGCGCCGTCGACGACGCCCGCGCCGCGCTCGACGACGGGCGTCTGGACGACGCCGCGGTGGCCGCCGACGACGCGTCGTCGGGTGCCGCCGTCGCGCCGTGGCTCGGGCCCGGCGCCGTCGTGCTCGTGCTGGGCGCCCTCGGCGGTGGCATCGTCCTCCTGGTGCGTCGCCGTCGTGCCCAGGGCTCTGCGGCTGAGGCCGCCGTGCCGGTGGCTCCGGCGGTCGACGGTGGTGACCGGGCGGCTGATGCTGATGCTGATGCTGGAGCCGGCGTGGATGCGGACGCCGATGCCGGAGCCGGCGTGGATGCCGACACCGGCGCAGACGCTGAACCCGGAACCGACGCTGAAACCGGAGCCGAAGCCGAAACCGGAGCCGACGCCGAAGCGGACACCGATGAGGGATCGCGCGACGAGCAGGCCGTGGACGAGCCCATCGCCCCCGCGGTCACGTCGTAGCGGACGCGGGGACCGGCGGCTCCCCGCGGTCGACTTCCTCGGGATCGGCTGATCCCGCCTGCTGCCGGCCCCGCCGGGGGGACAATGGGTGACAGCAAGTGTTCGCTTAGACGAGGAGTCCTCAGTGCCCCAGGGAATTGTCCGATGGTTCGACGCCGACCGAGGCTTCGGCTTCATCGACCTCGGGAACGAGGCCGAGGACCTGTTCGTGCACGCGTCCGAGATCCTCGACGACGACGGACCGCGGGTGCTCCGTGAGGGGCAGACCGTCGAGTTCGAGGTCGGCGAGGGGGACCGTGGCCCGCAGGCACGCCGCGTCCGCGTGACCGGTGACCGGGCCGCCGATGCGCCTCTGGGTGTGCTCGGCACCGTCAACTGGTACGAGCCGACCAAGGGATACGGCTTCGTCACGCCCGACGGCGGTCGCGGCGAGATCTTCGTGCACAGCTCGGCCATCGTCGGTGGCGGTGTGATCTCGGAGGGGCAGCGGGTGGCGTTCCTCGTCGTCGACGGCGAGAAGGGGCCGCAGGCGGACCACCTGCTGCCGCTCGGTGCCGAGGCTGCCCAGCGTGCTGTGTCTTCGGACGGCGCTGACGGCACGGTCTCCTGGTACGACGACGTCAAGGGCTTCGGGTTCGTCGCTCCCGACTCGGGTGGTGACGACGTCTTCGTCCACGTCAGCGCGCTCGGCTCGGGGCTGACCGAGCTCTCCGAGGGCGACCGCGTGACGTACGACGTCGTCGACGGCGACAAGGGGCCCAACGCCCGCAACGTGCAGCTCGCACGCGGTTCGGGCGGCGCGCGCGGCGGCATGGACCGTGGTCGGCCGGGCCGTCCCGCCGCATCCGGCGGGCCTGTGCGCGGAGGCGAGGGCACCGTCGCGCGCTACGACGAGGAGCGCGGCTTCGGCTTCATCACCCCCGACGACGGAGGCCTGGACCTGTTCGTGCACGTGTCGGTCGTGCGCGGCGACGAGGTCCTGGAGGAGGGCGACCGGGTCCGGTACAAGGTGCGCCAGAGCGACCGGGGACCGCAGGCGGACGGCGTCGAGCTGGTCTGAGCGAGGAGCCTTCGTGAGCGGGTGGCCGGGCGGTTCCAGGTGAACCGGCCGGTCACCCGCTGTGCTTCTGCCGACCAGCCCCAGCCACACCCGGGAATACCCCGCCCAATCCCATAGTTGAGCCTAGTGGACTCAAGTTCACGCCCCCGCCGCTTGCGCAGCGGCACGGACCGGCATAACTTGAGTGGAGACGACTCAACCGGCAGTCGGGTGGAGACACCCAGCAGGGGAAGGTCCGGACGGGCGCGCCACCACGCGCCGTCGGGCAGGGAACCACCGCGGGCTGCCGCACGGACGACAGCACCACACGCAGCAGAACAACGGAGGCACGAACATGGCACGAGCGGTCGGAATCGACCTGGGCACCACCAACTCGGTGGTCGCCGTCCTCGAAGGTGGAGAGCCCACCGTCATCGCGAACGCCGAGGGCGCTCGCACGACCCCGTCGGTCGTCGCGTTCTCGAAGACCGGCGAGGTCCTCGTCGGCGAGATCGCCAAGCGCCAGGCGGTCACGAACGTCGACCGCACCATCACGTCGGTCAAGCGCCACATGGGCACCGACTGGTCGGTCGAGATCGACGACAAGAAGTACAGCGCGCAGGAGATCTCCGCGCGCGTGCTCGGCAAGCTCAAGCGCGACGCCGAGGAGTACCTGGGCGAGCCCGTCACCGACGCGGTCATCACGGTCCCGGCGTACTTCAACGACGCCGAGCGTCAGGCGACCAAGGACGCCGGGCAGATCGCGGGCCTCAACGTCCTGCGCATCGTCAACGAGCCCACCGCCGCCGCTCTGGCCTACGGCCTGGAGAAGGGCAAGGAGGACGAGCTCATCCTCGTCTTCGACCTCGGTGGTGGAACGTTCGACGTCTCCCTCCTCGAGGTGGGCAAGGACGAGGACGACTTCTCGACCATCCAGGTCCGCGCGACCTCGGGCGACAACCGCCTCGGTGGTGACGACTGGGACAACCGCATCGTCGAGCACCTCATCCAGCAGGTGAAGAACAGCTCGGGCGTCGACCTGTCGAAGGACAAGATCGCGCTCCAGCGTCTGCGTGAGGCGGCCGAGCAGGCCAAGAAGGAGCTCTCGTCCGCGACGAGCACCAACATCTCCATGCAGTACCTCTCGATGAGCGAGAACGGCCCCATCCACCTGGACGAGAAGCTCACGCGCGCTCAGTTCCAGCAGATGACGCAGGACCTCATCGACCGGACCAAGGCGCCGTTCCACGCGGTCATCCGCGACGCCGGCATCTCCGTCAGCGACATCGACCACATCGTGCTCGTGGGTGGTTCCACCCGCATGCCCGCCGTGACCGAGGTCGTCAAGGAGCTCACGGGCGGCAAGGAGCCCAACAAGAGCGTCAACCCGGACGAGGTCGTCGCCGTCGGCGCCGCGCTGCAGGCCGGTGTCATCAAGGGCGAGCGCAAGGACGTCCTCCTGATCGACGTCACCCCGCTGTCCCTGGGCATCGAGACCAAGGGTGGCGTGATGACCAAGCTCATCGAGCGCAACACCGCCATCCCGACCAAGCGCAGCGAGGTGTTCTCGACCGCCGAGGACAACCAGCCGTCCGTGCTGATCCAGGTGTTCCAGGGTGAGCGCGAGTTCGCCCGCGACAACAAGCCGCTGGGCACGTTCGAGCTCACGGGCATCGCCCCGGCCCCGCGCGGCCTGCCGCAGATCGAGGTCACCTTCGACATCGACGCGAACGGCATCGTCCACGTCGGCGCGAAGGACCGCGGCACCGGCAAGGAGCAGAAGATGACCATCACCGGTGGCTCCGCGCTGCCGAAGGAGGACATCGACCGCATGGTCAAGGAGGCCGAGGAGCACGCGGCCGAGGACAAGAAGCGTCGCGAGGAGGCGGAGACCCGCAACCAGGCCGAGTCGTTCGTGTACTCGACCGAGAAGCTCGTCGCGGAGAACAAGGAGAAGCTCCCCGCCGAGGTCGTCACCGAGGTCGAGGCCGACATCGCGTCGGTCAAGACGGCCCTCGAGGGCACGGACGCGGACGCCGTGAAGTCGGCCCACGAGAAGCTCCTGGCCTCGAGCCAGAAGATCGGCGAGGCGCTCTACGCGTCGGCCGAGCGTGAGCAGGCCGCGGGCGACCAGGGCGCCGCTGACGCGGACGCGGCTGCGGCCGCCGGTGCGACCTCCGCGCCCGACGAGGACATCGTCGACGCCGAGATCGTGGACGAGGACGACAAGAAGTGACGAGCGACGCGCAGGGCCCCGAGGAGTTCGGCTCCGAGGACCAGCCCTTCCACTTCACGGACAAGCGCAAGGTGACCCCGGAGGGGCAGCCCAAGGAGGCTGCCCCCGAGGGGGCCGCCGGGGCCGGCTCGGCGGGGAACGACGCCGAGCAGGACCCGCTGGCCGGGCTCGACTTCGAGCCCACCGGCGAGGCCGGCGACGACGCAGCGCTCCTCGCTGCGCAGTCCGAGGCGGCGGCCCACCTCGACGCGCTCCAGCGCGAGCGGGCCAGCTTCACCAACTACCGCAACCGGTCGCTGCGTGACCAGGAGGCCGCGCGGGTCAAGGGCGTCGAGGACGTCCTGGCCGCGCTCCTGCCGGTCCTCGACGACATCGACCGGGCGCGCCAGCACGGCGAGCTCGACGGCCCGTTCGTCGCGATCTCCGACAAGCTCGACGCGAGCCTGTCGAAGTTCGGCATCGAGCGGTACGGCGTCGTGGGCGAGGAGTTCGACCCGACCGTCCACGAGGCGCTCATGCACCAGGTGGACCCGGCCGCGACGTCGGCCACGGTCAACATGGTCATCGAGCCGGGCTACCGGATCGGCGAGAAGATCGTGCGCGCCGCGCGCGTCTCGGTCGTCGGACCGGAGTAGAGACGACGGTGGGTGCCGGGCCCTGCGGGACCGGGCACCCACCGTCCCGGGACGCCCGACGGCGGAGCGCACCTTCCACGTGAAGGTGACCTCCGCCGTCGGGCCCCCGGGAGCACGACCACTATCGATGTAAGCACCACGACCGGCCCCGGGGCCGGTGAGACCTATGAGAGGAGGCGCCTTGACCGGTCAGGACTGGATCGAGAAGGACTTCTACGCCGCGCTGGGCGTCCCCAAGGATGCCGACGACGCCGCGATCAAGAAGGCGTACCGCAAGCTGGCCCGCACCTATCACCCCGACCAGAACCAGGGTGACGCGAAGGCCGAGGCGAAGTTCAAGGAGATCGGCGAGGCCTACGCGGTCCTGTCCGACGCCGAGCAGCGCCAGCAGTACGACGCGATCCGTGCCATGGCCGGCGGGGGCGCCCGCTTCTCCGCAGGAGCCGGCGGACCCGCCGGTGGGGCCGGAGGGTTCGAGGACATCTTCGGCGGCATGTTCGGCGGCGGTGGCGGAGGCGGGGGAGGCCGCGTGCGGTACTCCACGCAGTCCGGCGGTGGCGGCGGCTTCGAGGACATCCTCGGGTCGATGTTCGGCGGCGGGGGATCCCAGACCGGGTTCCGCCCCAACGCCGGCTACCAGCGCCCGCAGCCCGGTGCCGACGTGCAGTCGAGCGCGACGCTCGGGTTCCGGCCGGCGGTCGAGGGCTCGACCGTCAACGTCACGACCGAGGGCCGCACCATCACGGCCCGCATCCCGGCAGGCGTGCGCGACGGCCAGAAGATCCGGCTGCGCGGCAAGGGGCGCCCCGGCGTCGCGGGCGGAGCCCCCGGCGACCTGGTCATCACGGTCCACGTCACGCCGCACCCCGTGTTCTCGGTCGACGAGAAGCACAACCTGCGCCTGACCGTCCCCGTGACGTTCGCGGAGGCGGCGCTCGGCGCGACCATCGAGGTCCCGACCCTGGACGGCAGGCCCGTCAAGGTCAAGGTCCCCGCGGGTACGCCGTCGGGCCGCACGCTGCGCGTCAAGGGCAAGGGCGTGAAGACGGCCAAGGCGACGGGCGACCTGCTCGTCACGATCCAGGTCGTCGTGCCGCAGAAGCTCTCCAAGGCCGCCAAGGAGGCCGTCGAGGCGCTCGCCGCGGCGACCGACGGTGAGAGCGACGTGCGCTCCGACCTGTTCGGGCGCGCGGCCGAGTAGCGAGCAGGACCGACCAGCAGGCACGAGGAGCAGCGAGGAGGAGCATGGCCAGGAACGAGGCTCCCACGGGGAGCCAGATCCCGTTCAACGCGTACGACGACGCCCCCGTGCTCGCCATCTCGCAGGCCGCGACCCTCGCCGGGATGCACCCGCAGACCCTGCGCCAGTACGACCGCCTGGGTCTCGTGACCCCGCGCCGCACCATGGGTCGCGGCCGCCGCTACTCCCAGCGGGACGTCGCCAAGCTCCTCGAGGTCCAGCGGCTCTCCCAGGAGGAGGGCATCAACCTCGCGGGCATCCGCCGCATCCTCGCGCTCGAGGAGCAGGTGAGCCGGCTCGAGTCCCGGCTCGACGCGCTCTCGTCGCAGCTCGAAGGAGGGCGCGTGTTCGCGGCCGGGGTGAGCGGCGACGTCGTCATGGTCCCGCGGGGGCGGCGCGTCCGGCGGACGACGGCGGACCGGGGTACGGATCCCGGCCGCGGCGGCGGCCAGGTCGTCGAGTCCACCGAGACGCGCGCGCTCGTCCTGTGGCGGCCCGGCCGCGGCTCCTGACCTCGGGAACCGAGGACGCGCACGCGGACGGAGAAGCGCCCGCACGACAATTACGTGCGATCCGCGTGACGTAAAAATGGCGGAATTCCGCCGAAGTGAGTGAGGCCTTGCTTCCTATACAGGGGACGTTCCAAGGAATACCGTGAAGGAGATGCACGGTCGAACGCCCCCGTCCTTCGAGCAAGGAGAAGTCCCATGAGCAGCCTGATGGAGATGCCCCAGGTCGTCGAGTGTTCGATCGACGGCTGCGGATACAACCACGAGCACGGCTGCCACGCCGGCGCCGTGACGATCGCCGCGCACGGCAGCGAGGCCGAGTGCGCCACGTTCATCCCCCTGACCTCCAAGGGCGGTCTGGAGAAGGTCATCGCCCACGTCGGCGCCTGCCAGCGCGGCGAGTGCTCGCACAACGAGTCGCTCGAGTGCAACGCCTCCTCGATCCGCGTCGGCGCCGGCCCTCAGGGTGCCGACCACGCGGACTGCCTGACCTACAGCCCCCGCTGACCCTCGCGCCGTCCCCCCAGCGCGATTCCCCACGACGCCCCGCTCGTCCCTCGCCGGACGACGGGGCGTCGTCGTGCGCGGGGGCGCCGTGGAGCGAGGGCTGCGGCCTGCCGACGGCGCGCTGACCGTGGGGCGTGCGCGGACCGCGGCGCGCGCGGACCGCGGGGGAGTGGCCCGTCGGGCGCCCTCAGCGCGAGAGGTCGTGGAGCATGTGCGCGGCATCGGCGTGCCGCGGGGGCAAGGGCTCGACCCAGATGCGAGGCGGACGTCGCAGGATCGCGGTCACCCCGAACGTGAGCGCCGTGCGCTCGATCCTGTGCCGCAGCTCGGCACGCACCGGACCGACGTCGGCCGTACGGGTGCAGAGCGCGGCATAGATCCCGCCGCCGAGCGTCGCGACCGGGTGCCCGAGGCCGAACGTCTCCGTCAGGACCTTGCCCATGGCCGCGGCGCGGGCGACCTTCTGCCATCCGTCGATGCGCTCGATCGCGACGTCCACCAGGACGAGGCAGTGCGTCGCGGAGGCCGGCGTCCCCGAGCGGTCGGCCTGCCCGTACGTCTCCTGGAGGCGCTGCACAAGATAGGGCACCGTCACCAGGCCCGAACGAGGGTCGGTCGTGGGCGGAGCGCCGGGGACGACCTCGTTGCCGACGGCCCACCCGGTGCTGACTGCCCGCAGCACGGTGACGTCGGGGGCCGTGCCCCACAGGTCGAACAAGCACGAGAGGTCGTCGATCGTCTCGCCGATGCTGATGCCGTCACGGCCACGGGCCTCACCGAGCCGCTCGGCCGCAGCGGCAGGGCACCGGGAGTCCGTGAGCGCCTCGACGAGCGCCTCGACGGCAGGGTGGTACCAGTCGCCCGGCCGCAGCCAGACGCTGTTCGTGCTGGCCGCCTGCCACTCGTCGAGCAGCGAGGCGACGGCTGGCTCGGGGTAGCCAGGTCGTAGGTCCATACCCATGAGACGTCCGAGGTCGGTGCTCATGACGCGACAGCGGCCGTCCGGTTTCTCTTTCATCCACTCGACACACCGAGGGACATGCAGCACATTCCGCCGGTTCTGTCATCCTGACAGACGGACAAGACGGGCGAATCTGCGGTGAGACGTAGGTAACACCGCCGATTTTCCCGTCTAGGATGAACGGGAGGGCCTCACCTGCTGATGGGGCGGAGTCAGAGGCGGTAGGGCATGACGCAGGTCGACACGTCGAGGGACGATGCCTCGACGAGCGATGCCGAGCTGATCACCGCCGTCCGTGGCGGTGACTACGCGGCGTTCGGCGCGCTGTACGAGCGGCACGCCGCTGCGGCGCGCACCGTGGCCCGCCAGTACGTGCGCTCGGGGGCCGACGCCGACGACATGGTCTCGGAGGCGTTCGCCAAGGTCCTCGGCATCCTGCAGTCGGGGGGCGGCCCGGACGTCACGTTCCGCGCCTACCTCTTCACCGTCGTCCGGCGCCTGTCCTACGACCTGTCGAACGCGGGTCGCCGCACGCAGCCCACCGACGACATCGAGACCTTCGAGAGCGCGTTCGGGCCCATGGCCTCGACCGAGGACCCCACGCTCCAGGGCTTCGAGCGCTCCGTCGTGACCAAGGCCTACCAGGGACTGCCGGAGCGTTGGCAGGCCGTGCTCTGGTACACCGAGGTCGAGGAGATGAACCCGGCCCAGATCGCGCCGCTGCTCGGTCTGACGGCCAACGGCGTCTCGGCCCTCGCCTACCGTGCCCGGGAGGGGCTGCGCCAGGCCTATCTCCAGCAGCACCTGACGGGCGCGAGCAGCGCAGGGTGCGAGAACGTCAACCCCCTCCTCGGGTCCTACGTCCGCGGCGGGCTCGCGAAGCGGGAGACCGCCAAGGTCGACGCCCACCTCGAGGAGTGCGGCGAGTGCCGGGCGCTCGTGCTCGAGCTCGGCGACGTCTCGCACGGCATGCGCGCCGTCATCGCACCCCTGGTCTTCGGTGTCGCTGCGCTGGGGCTGGTCGGGACCGCGCTCCCTCTCACGGGTGGTGCGGCCGTCGGTGCCGGAGCCTCCGGAGCGACGGGGGCCGCGGGCGGCAGCGCAGGGAGCGGTGCGGCCGGAGCCTCCGGTTCCGGTGCTGCGGGTTCCGGTGCCGCCGCAGGTGGCAGCGGTGCTGCTGCCGGGACCGGTGCCGCCGGAGGGGCCGCAGGGACGGGCGCCATGGGAGGTGCCGCGGCGGCCGGTGCAGCCGCGACGAGCGGTGGGCTCGGTGCGGCCGCGGCGGTCGGCGCGAGCGCCGCGGTCGGCACGGGGGCCGCTGCGGCGGCCGGTGCGACCGGCCTGGCGGCCTTCATCGCCGCATCCCCCCTGATCGCCGCCGCGGTCGGCGTCGTGGCGGTCGCGGCCGTCGGCGCGGGCGTCGTCGCCGTGTCCGGTGGCTTCTCGTCCGACCCACCTCCGAGCGCGGGCGCCAGCCCCGACCCGTCGGCCTCGACGTCGCCGTCGGGCACTCCCACGAGCGCACCGACCAGCAGCCCGCCGGTCTCGCCGAGCGAGGACCCCACGGCTCCGGCGAACACCGTTCCGCTCGCCGAGGCGCCCGCCGACACCGCGAGCCCGGCCTCCAACGGCAGCCCGGCCGCAGGGTCCGACGCGGCGCCCGCCGGTCAGGGCGAGCCGACGACGCCCCTCGTGCCGCCGACCTTCCCGCTGACCCCGGTCGCCCCCGTCGTCCCCGGTCCGGACCCCGTCATCCCGGTGGACCCGCCGACCCCGGCGGCCCTCGACCTCGCGTTCGCGCCCCTCACGCTCGCTCCCCGGGACCCCGAGGACCTGACGCTCACGGCGTCCAACTCCGGCGAGACGTCCGCCGAGGAGGTCGTCGTCGACGTGACGCTCCCGCCGAACGTGTCGGTCGTGACGTCCACGGTCACCGCGGGCCGGGGCGTCGTCCCCGCGATCAGGCTCGCCGCGCTGCCGTGCGGCCCGGCATCGCCGCAGTCCGACGGGTCCTCGCTCGTCACGTGCTCGGTCGGGGTGCTCTCACCGGGGGAGAAGAAGGACCTCGTCATCACCGTCCAGGCCTCGCGCGGCGGGAGCTACACGTTCGGTGGTGCCGTGCACGGCAAGGGCCTGACCCCCGTGAAGAAGGAGTACGTGCCGGCCCCCGTGCCGTCGTACGGCGCCGAGGTCGACCTGGTGACCCCGACGGTCGGCCCGCTCGTGAACCCCGGCGCGACCTCGGTCCGGCTCACGGCTCGCAACACCGGTGACGTCGACGCCCAGGGCGTGGCGTTCTTCGTGGGCGACCTGCCTGCCGGAGTCACGGCGAAGCCCCTGGACGCCGGGTGGACCTGTGCGCCGGGCAACGCCTCGGTCACGTGCACCCCGACGGGCGGCGCGGCTCTCGTGGCCCCCGCCGGGAGCCAGGCGTCCGGCCCGCCGGTCGCCCTCGACGTCCAGCTCCTCGCGGGTGACGGGGCCGAGGCGACCACTGCCGGGCTCTCGTTCTCCGCGACCTCGTCCTCGGCAGGCCGGACCCTGAGGGACTCCGCGAGCGCGGACCTCACGGTCGGCGAGCCGTGGGCCGGCGCGGACAAGGTCACTGCCGGGGCGACGTTCGCCGCTCAGTGCGTCGACGGCACCGCGACGGTCGTGCTGAAGGGCGTCGCCAACACGACGTCCTACGACGACCTCCGGGTGACGCTCGGCGTCGACAAGGTGACCTCTCAGCAGGTCTCCGTGCCGCGCGGTGCCAGCACGCAGCTCACGGTGCGTCATGACCTGCGCGTCCCGAAGGACGCCTCGGCATCCCTGACGCTCCGGACCACGGTCGACGGGCGAGAGTTCACGCGGAACGTCCCGGTGGGCGGCGTCCCGGCCAAGGACTGCTTCGTCCCGCAGTGGTTGTCGGGTGGCGACGTCACGACGGAGGTCGCCAACGAGGCGGGCGCCGTCCGTCTCGAGGCGGTCGTCACCAACTCGACCGCTCGCCCGTTGACGATCCAGGTCGACGACATGACGACCGTGGGCGCCGAGGGGACCTCCCGAGGGACGACCACGATCGACCCGGGCGAGAGCGCGACGTTCTCCCGGTCGACGGGGGAGCCGGTCCTCGCCTCCGGCGACCTGGTCGTGCGCCAGCACCTGTCCGTCCCCGACGCCGACGGAGACCCGGGCGAGTACGACGAGCAGCTCACGGTCGGCCACGAGGCGGCGCGCATCGCGCCCCGGACGGTGGCCCCCACGGTGGGCCAGTGCGTGTTCGACCTCGGGTCGCGGACCTCGGTCGCCGACGTCGTGCTCTCGTTCGACAACACGGCCTCGACGCTGCCGGTCGAGTTCGGCGTGGCCGGCCAGGACGGTCTGCGCACGGTCGTCGGCGCGGGCGAGAAGAAGACGGTGGCTGCGCCGGGTCTGCTCCGCGGGCTGGCCGCGCACGAGCTCACGGTGCTGGCGGACGGTCGGGACCTCGGGTCGTTCACGCTCCGTGGTGAGAGCTGCTACGTGCCGCAGTGGTCGCAGGAGGTGTCCGTCGCGGCGGAGAACGTGGGTGGTCAGGTTCGTCTGACCGGCACGGTCGTGAACACGACGGCCGAGGCGATGGACGTGCGGATGCTCGCACCGGTGGGCCTGGGCATGACGGACTCGGAGAAGGTCACGCTGGCGCCGGGGCAGACCGGCTCGTTCACGATCGACACCGGTCGGCAGTCGGTCGACGCCGGGAAGGTCACCTTCCGCCAGTACCGGTGGGTCGCGGAGACCGGCGCCACCGGCAAGGGGTTCCAGCACGAGGTCGTCGCCCCGTACGGCCGCGCGGCGCTCGCCCCGAAGGCCACCGTCACGGCCGGGCAGTGCGTCTACGACCCGGCCGCGCACGCCTCCTCGACCACGGTGACGCTGTCGTTCGACAACTCGGCCTCGACGTTGCCGGTGCGGTTCACGGTCGCAGGCCGTGACGACCTCGCGCAGGTCGTGGCACCGGGGAAGGTCGTCCCGGTCACGGTGTCGGCCGGGTACCAGGGCGCCACGTTCACGGTCTCGGCCGACGGACGGCAGGTCGCGAGCCGGTCGATCCCCGCCGCGAGCTGTTACGTCCCGAGCTGGTCGGCGACGCAGTCCGCCCGCGCGGAGGCGGCCGACAAGTCCGTCCGGATCGTCGGCACGTACACCAACACCTCGCCGGGCACCGTGCGGGTGCGCATGTACTCGCCGGTGTACGGCTTCGCCGGGGCGGCGGTCGACGTCCCGGCCGGGGCCACCCAGGAGTTCTTCCTGCCGACGGGCGTCACGAGGGTTCCCGCCGGGACCGTCCAGTTCCAGCAGTCGGTCACGGCCGACGGCGTGGCACGCAGCAACACCGTGACCGCCAGGTACGAGGCCGCGCGCTACGACGTCTTCGCACCGACGGTGGGTGCCCCGATCCTCGGCGTCTGCTTCTTCGAGGACAACGAGCAGCAGTCGTACAGGCCGGTGACGTTCGTGTACGACAACATCGCGTCGACCACGGCCGTCACGTTCCACGTCGAGGTGAACGGGGTGCTCGCTCCCGAGACCGTGCGGACCGTGCAGGACCAGAAGAGGGTCCAGCTCAAGGTGCCGAACGTGCCCGAGGGTGGTGCGACGTACCGCGTCGTGGCCGACTCCGGCCACTCGTGGACGTTCGAGGTCGCGGGGCAGAGCTGCCTGCCGACGTGGCACTGGACCGAGGGCTACCGGGTGGGCGACCGTGTCGCGTACGAGGGCCGGAACTACACCGCGACGGCGTGGAGCGTCTCGGTCGTGCCAGGCTCCGCGTTCGGTGCGTACTTCTGGCGCGACGAGAGCCGCGGCTGAGCGACGGCTCGACGCACGACCGACGAGGGGGCCCCGGCGTCACGCCGGGGCCCCTCGTCTGCCTCCCGAGACCGCAGGAGCGCCGTGTCAGTCCCGGGGTCGTGCCGCCCGGGGCTCGCCCTCGACGGGCACCGCGAGAGGCGCGAGGTGGTAGGACGCGAGGTCCGTGGCCGCGGTGGGTGCGCTGCCGTCACCGAAGGGCGACCCGCCGAGCGCCTCGCGCCCGTGCGGGGTGAGCCAGCCGGACAGGTCGGGGCCGTCGGGCACGATCCCGCTCGGGTTGAGCTGGGAGTGCACCCGGTAGTAGTGGTGCTTGATGTGCTCGAAGCTCACGGTGTCGCCGAACCCGGGAGTCTGGAACAGGTCACGCACGTACCCCCACAGGACCCGGTCCTCGGTGATCTTGTTGCGGTTGGTCTTGAAGTGCCCGTGGTAGACGGCGTCGAACCGCACGAGCGTCGTGAAGAGGCGTACGTCGGCCTCGGTGATGTGGTCGCCGACGAGGTAGCGGCGCTCGGACAGCCGGTCGGAGAGCCAGTCGAGGCGCTCGAAGAGGATCCCGTACGCCGTGTCGTACTTCTCCTGCGAGTCGGCGAACCCGGCGCGGTACACGCCGTTGTTGACGTCGAGGTACACCTTCTCGGCGACGTCGTCGATCTCGTCGCGCCACGCCTCGGGGTAGAGGTCGGGGGCGCCGGGGCGGTGGTACGCGGTCCACTCGGTCGACAGGTCGAGCGTGATCTGCGGGTAGTCGTTGGTGACGAGCAGGCGCGAGGGGACGTCGACGATCGCGGGCACGCTCACGCCGCCGTCGTCCTCGGGGTCGCGGGCGAGGTAGTGCTCGGCGAGGAAGTGGGAGCCGAGCTCGGGGTCGACGCCGTCGCGGTCGAGCGTGAAGCGCCACGAGCGGGAGTCCTGGATCGGGTCGACGACGCCCAGCGAGATCGCGTTCTCGAGCCCGAGCAGCCGCCGCACGATGATCGACCGGTGCGCCCACGGGCACGCGAGGCTCGCGACGAGCCGGTAGCGGCCGGGCTCGACGGGCCACCGGCCGTGGTCGTCACCCTGCCCGCCGGGCGCTGACGTGCTGTCCGCGGCGATGCGGTCGGTGAAGTGCGGGCCGCGGCGCTTCCAGCCGCGGGGGACGGGGTTCGATCCGGTGGTGTCGCTCATGGACCGAACCTACGCCGGGCCCCTGGCGTCCGCAGCGACCGGCGTCACGGGGCGAGTGTGACGTCCGTCCGGACGGGGCGCAGCCGAGACCCGACCACCCGGGACGTGCCGTCGTCGTGCGCCTCGACGAGGACCGTGACGGTCTGCGTGACCGTCCATGCCGACAGGCGTGCACCGGCCGGGACGGTCCCCAGCGTGCTGGTCGTCGGGGTCGGTGCGGTCCACCCGCCGGTGAGCGTCACGGACTGCGTGCACTCGACGGACGCGAGGGCGAAGACCCCGTCGGTGGACGTGAGCCAGACGGGGTCGGGGGTCTCGTACGCGCACGAGCGCTCCTCGGTCCCGCTCTCGGGGGTCAGGTCGGCGACGGGGAAGCCCTGGGCGTGCGCGGTCGCGAGCTGGTCGGCGTGGGTGACGTCGAGCGTGGGTGCGGCCTGGCCGGTGCGGGCGAAGGCGAGCACGTCCTCGAGCGCGGCGTCCCCTCGGGCGAGGGCGGCGTCGTCGGGCCCGACGGCGGTGCCCCCTACCAGCGCGGGCTGCGGGAGGGCCACGGCCGGATCGGTCGCGAGCTGGTAGGTCAGCAGCCACGGCACGTCCGGGGCCGCGCGCGTGAAGAGCGTGGACTCGACGAACTCGCCGTCGGACGCCGCAGGGTCCCCTGGTGCGCGCAGCGAGTAGAACCAGTCCGCGGTCCCGGCCGCCGGGGCGGCGAGAGTCCCCGGCACGGACGTGTGGGGTGCGACGGGCGCGGCCGCCTGTGCGCTCTGCGCGGCGAAGGCGAACGCCGACGACCGCAGGACGGGGCCCGCCTCGATGGTCGCGAGAGCGTCGCCGTCGCGGGCCGCGTTCGCGGTGTTGCGCGTCGTGGAGAGCGAGGCGAACAGCGTCGCGGCCGCGTCGTGGCTGATCACGGGCTCGTGCACCGGGGCGGGTACCGCCGCGACCTCGGTACCCACGCATCCCGACAGGAGGCCGAGCGAGGCGACCGCCCCGATCAGGCCCGCGAGGGGGCGGGCAGGGGGACGGGGCGCAGGCACGACGGCGGAGACCTCACGGGACGGGGCGGGCGGACGCCCTCATCCAACCCTGCCGGGGGCGCTCGACCAAACTCGGACGGTGCCCCGCAGGGCGGGGTTGCTGCCGGGCCGGACGGGATCCCCCCACGAGACCACGAGCGTGCGACCCGGCAGCACTGGTCCTCAGGCGGCGTCCCCCGAGCCCCTGAGGACGACGTGGGTCTGCGGGTCGAACCGGTAGCCGAGCCCGCGGACGGTCGAGATGACGTGCTGGAGCCCGAGCTTCTCGCGCAGGCGACGCACGTGGACGTCGATGGTCCGGCTGCCGTCGCGCACCGCGTCGGCCCCCCAGACGGTCGACAGGAGCTCGTCCCTGGTCACGACGCGGTGCGCCGACCGGGACAGGTGCGTCAGGAGCTCGAACTCCTTGTGGGTGAGCCGCTGCTCGGCGCCGTCGACGGTCACGCGGCGGCTCGCAGGGTCGATGACGACCCGCGGGAACGGCGACAGGGCCGCGAGCCGGTCGCGGAACGCCTCGACGTCGCCGAGGGGTGCGAGGTCCGGGGCCGGGACGGGGATCTCCGCCCGCCGCGCGGCGCTGCGGCCGCGCACCTTGCGGCGTCCTTCGTCGACGAGGAGCTCGTGCCGGTCCGTCGCGGGCTCTGACAGGGTCAGCGCCGTGTAGGTCTCGGCGTCGGGCAGCCACTCGCGGGCCAGCTCGCCGAGGGCCTCGGCGAGCTCGACGAGCTCGGCCTGCGGGTGCTCCCCGGTCGCGGCGTCGACCCCGACGTACAGGACGAAGCCGGGGTGGGTGCGACGGTGGGGTGCGTGCGGGCGAGGGGTCTTCTGGGTCAGGGTGGCCATGGGATGCTCCAGGGTTCCCGCTCGACGGCTGGGCCGGAGCGGCGCCGACGACGGTCGGCAGGGTTGTCAGGGGGCTGAGGGAGTCAGGCCGGACAACAGACGCTGGAGGGCATGCTGACGCTCGGGCGCCGGTCGGCGCCTCGGGAGGTCAGCGAGGAGGTCACGTGGCGAGCATGGCAGCGACGCGGTGGGTCGCCAAGGCCAAGCGCCAAGAATCTCACGGGGTGAGACGCGAAAATGGGACGGACGCGACGCCGTCGGGCATCGTGGGCGCGAGCGGTCCGGCGGACCGGTCACGCCGCGCCCACGACGGCGGTCTCAGACCACGCCGTAGAGGCGGTCGCCCGCGTCGCCCAGGCCCGGCACGATGTACGCCTTCTCGTCGAGACGCTCGTCCACCGCGGCCACCACGAGCTGGACGTCGACGCGGTCGCCGATCGCCTTCTCGAGCACCTCGATGCCCTCGGGGGCCGCGAGCAGGCACACGGCCGTGACGTCGCGCGCACCCCGCTCGAACACGTAGTCGATCGCCGCGACGAGCGTCCCACCGGTCGCGAGCATCGGGTCGAGCAGGAACACGTGGCGACCCGTCAGGTCGTCCGGGAGACGGTTCGCGTACGTGACGGCCTCGAGGGTCTCCTCGTCGCGCTGCATCCCCAGGAAGCCGACCTCGGCCGTGGGCAGCAGGCGGGTCATGCCCTCGAGCATCCCCAGGCCCGCGCGCAGGATGGGGACGACGAGCGGGCGCGGCTCGGCGATCCGGACGCCGACCGTCGTGGTGACCGGGGTCTCGACCTCGTGGGGCTCGACCCGGACGTCCCGCGTCGCCTCGTAGGCCAGCAGGGTCACGAGCTCGTCCACCAGGAGGCGGAAGGTCGGGGAGGCGGTGTCCTTGTTGCGGAGGACGGTGAGCTTGTGGGCGACCAGCGGGTGGTCGGCGACGTGCAGGCGCATGGTTCGAGGGTACCGCCCGGTAGCCTCGGGAGCATGGTCCCCGACGACGTCGCCCCCGCTGCAGATCCCGGTCCCGTCGGGCTCGACCTGCCCTGGGCGACCGGAACGTTCCCGCCCGACACCGTCGTGGCGCGCCGCGCCGTGTGGGACGAGCTCATGGGGCTCGCGCTGCACGAGGCGACCCACGCCCTCGCCACGGGCGACGTGCCCATCGGGGCGCTCGTCGTCGGGCCCGACGGGCGGCTCCTGGGCCTCGGTCGGAACCGGCGCGAGGAGACCGGCGACCCCACCGCGCACGCCGAGGTCCTCGCGCTGCGCCAGGCCGCCGCGACGCTCGGCTCGTGGCGCCTCGAGGGGTGCACGCTCGTCGTGACGCTCGAACCGTGCGCCATGTGCGCGGGGGCGACCACGCTCGCGCGCGTCGAGCGGCTCGTGCTCGGCGCGTGGGACCCCAAGGCCGGCGCGTGCGGCTCCGTGTGGGACATCGTGCGCGACCGCCGCAACCCCCACCGCGTCGAGGTCGTCGGCGGCATCCGCGACGTCGAGTGCGGCGACCTCATCCGCGAATTCTTCGAGACGCAGCGCTGAGGAGGCCGTGCCGGCCCCTCGGCGCGAGCACCGCGCCGACCAGCGGCGTCAGAGCCTGTCCGCGAGCTCTTCGAGCGTCTCGGAGACCCCGGCCTCGAGCTTGATCGTGGCGAGCGGGTCGCCCCGGGTCGCGCCCCGGTTGACGATCACGACCGGCTTGTCGGTCTTCACGGCGTGCTTGACGAACCGGAGCCCGCTCAGGACGGTCAGCGACGATCCGGCGACGAGCAGCGCGTCGGCGGCGTCGACCAGGGCGAAGGCCCGCTCGACCCGCTCGCGCGGCACGTTCTCGCCGAAGTACACGATCTCGGGCTTGAGCATGCCGCCGCAGAACTCGCACGCGGCGGGCACGAAGTGCGAGGTCGACTCGATGACGGCGTCGGCGTCGGGCGCGGTCTCGACGTCGTCGAGGTCGCCGATGCTCTCCAGGAAGTGCGGGTTGAGCTCGGTGAGGCGGTCGGCCAGGTGCTCCCGCGAGATGACGCGCGAGCAGGACAGGCAGATCACGCGGTCGTAGCGGCCGTGCAGGTCGATGACGTTGCGCGAGCCCGCGTCCTCGTGGAGCAGGTCGACGTTCTGCGTGATGATCCCCTCGAGGACCCCGCGCTCCTCGAGCCGGACCAGGGCCTTGTGCCCGGCGTTCGGGTGCGTGCGGTGCACGCGCTGCCAGCCCACGTGGTTGCGCGCCCAGTAGTGGCGGCGGAACGCCTCGTCCCCGACGAACTGCTGGTAGGTCATGGGGTTGCGAGGAGGAGAGTCGGGGCCGCGGTAGTCGGGGATGCCGGAGTCCGTGGAGATGCCCGCGCCCGTCAGGGCCGTGAGCCGCTTGCCGCGCAGCAGGTGGACGACGTCGTCGATCGTGGGGCCGGTCTGCGGGGTCACGGGGGTCAGCGGGGGCACGATCCGAGCGTACGACGGCCGCAGGAGCGGTTCCACAAGGAACGGTGTGAGGTGCGGCGCCCGGTACAGGGCCCGGCGGGTACCGGGGGGAACCTCGGGCGAGATCCCCGCGTGAGAGGGGCTGGGCCGCGAGGGCGGGCCCTGGTTCCGAGGACCGTCGCTGGGCTGCGGCAATAGCCCGAGTAGGACACCCGTCCAACGGGCAATTCGGGCGTATCTCGCAACACGCCCGCGGATTGGTTAAGACCCTTGGCAAAGGTTCCCCGAAGGTCTACTGTGCGAGGCGTCCGAACAAAGTTCCGGGCGTGCCCGGAGGAGAGCAACGAGGCCCTCACATGCAAGACACACCCAGACGCCGGCTCGCGCCGGTGGCGATCGCCGCAGCCGCGGTCCTCGCCGCATCCGTCGTGGTGGCGCCGGCAACCCAGGCCGCCACGACCCAGTCCGTCACTTCTGCCAAGCCCGCCACCACCTCGTCGTCCGCAGGCCCTGACGACATCAACGGCTACCGCAGCGTCGGCTACTTCATGGCCGACGGCCCGATCACGCGCAACTTCCACGTCGCGAACCTCGTGTCGACCGGCGCGATCAAGGACCTGACCCACCTCAACTACGCGTTCGGCAACGTCACGACCGACCTCGTGTGCGACATCAACCAGGTGCCCGGCGAGGGCGACGCGCAGAACGACTTCCTGCGCCTCGTGCCCGCGAACCAGTCCGTCGACGGCAAGGCCGACAAGGCGGGCCAGGCGCTCGCGGGCAACTTCAACCAGCTCCGCAAGCTCAAGGCCGTCAGCCCTGACACCAAGATCCTCGTGTCGCTCGGCGGCTGGACCTGGTCGGACAACTTCTCCGAGGCAGCGTCCACGGCCGAGGGGCGCACGAAGCTCGTGAACTCGTGCCTCGACATCTACATCCGGGGCAACCTGCCTCAGATCGGTGACAAGGGCGGCCCTGGCGCCGCGGCCGGCATCTTCGACGGCATCGACATCGACTGGGAGTGGCCCGTCACCGGAGGCGAGACGGCGAACGCCCGGCCCGAGGACAAGGAGAACTTCCTGCTCCTCATGGAGGAGTTCCGCACCTCGCTCGACACGCTGGGCGCCCAGAACGGCCAGGACTACCTGCTCACCGGGTTCGCCCCCGCGGGCGGCGGGAACGCCCGGCAGGGCTGGCTCGACCCGCGCCTGTTCGCGGTGGTCGACTTCCTCAACGTCCAGGGGTACGACTTCCACGGTGGGTGGGTCCCGAACAAGACGGGCCACCAGGGCAACCTGCACCCGGACGGCACCGAGAACTGGGGCCTGGCGCTCGACGGCGTCATGGCCATGTACACCAAGGCGGGAGCGGACCCGCAGCAGCTCAACCTGGGCCTCGCGGCGTACGGGCACGGCTGGTACGGCGTCGCGGACGGCAGCGCCGGGTGGAAGCCCGCCGCCGGCTACGTCGGCACCAAGACGTACTCCGAGCTCCGCACGGTCGGCAAGGCGTACTTCGACCCGAAGGTCGGCGCCTCGTGGCGCTACGACGGCGACCAGTGGTGGTCCTACGACGACAAGGCGTCCGTGAACGCGAAGGCCGAGTGGCTCGCGGTCCAGGGCTTCGGCGGCGCCATGTGGTGGGACCTCACGGGCGACTACAAGAACGAGCTCGGTGGGACGCTCGGCGCGACGCTGCGCGCGTCGACGCCCGGCCCGCAGGTCGGCGCGCAGTGCGCCGCACCCTGGTACGGCTCGGGGGTCTACACGTCGGGTGACGTCGTCTCGCACGACGGCGCCGAGTACAAGGCCAAGTGGTGGACGCGTGGCACGGCTCCGGCCGCGACCTCCGGCAGCCCGTGGCAGAAGATCGGCCCGTGCGGCACGGCCCCCGTGGTCGAGGTCGTCAAGTGCGCCCCGGCGTTCTCGCTCGAGGCCACCTACTCGGGCGGCGCGGTCGTCTCCCGTGCGGGCGTGAACCACACGGCCCAGTGGTGGACCCGTGGCGAGGTGCCCGGGAGCAACGTCTGGGGTGCGTGGGACGCGGGGCGGCCCTGCTCGGCCTGACACCTGCGTGAAGGTCCCGGGTCGGTCCGGGACGGCCGGGGGCGCCGCACCGTCGGGTGCGGCGCCCCTGGCGCGTCCGGGTCCCGGGGGCCCTTGCTGCACCCCGGTGCCCGACGGCGTCACGCGCCGCTCGTGGTCGTCCCGCCCGAGGTGTCGGTCGAGCCGGTCGATCCGTCGGCGCCGGGCCTGCGGCCACCACCGCCCATACCGCCCGTGCCGCCGCCTGCGAACTCACCTGCGACGGCTGTCGCCGCCTGGGTCGCGCCGTCGGCGCTGCCGTCGGACGAGAGCCCCGTGGCGTCGGGAGTGCCGAGCGTCCCACCGGTCTGGAAGACGTACGTCGCGCCCGTCGTGACCTCGGGCGAGGAGTAGACGACGTTCTGCGTGTCCTTGGTGACCTCGTAGGAGACGAGAGTCGTGCCGTCCTCGGCGAGGACGTGGACCACGGTCCCGGCCGTGGCGCTCTGGTCGAGGTTCGCCGCGACCCAGCCCTGCGGCGAGTCGGTGTCCGGGGCGACCGCCATGCCCGAGCTGCCCGCGGCGAGCAGCGTGCCGCCCGAGATCGTGAACGTGCCGTTGACGTCGAGCGCGCCGTTCCCGGCGTTCGTCGGGCCCTGAACCACGGTGGTGCCGCCTGTGATCTCGAGCGTGCCGTTGCTGTCCAGTCCGTCGCCGCCCGCGTCGACCACGAGCGTCCCGCCCGAGATCGTGAGCGAGTAGTCGCCCGCTGCCTCGCCACCGGGGGCGCCGCCGCCCTGGGCACCCGCCTGCCCGCCGGGAGCTGCGCCGTCAGGCATCTCGCCGGACGGCAGCTCGCCGCCGGGCATGGCCGGGGGAGCGCCGGCCGTGCCGTCGCCGGGGACCGTGCCGTCGGGCGGGGTGGGGCGCTCGCCGTCGGCCGGGGGAGCGAGGTCACCCGGCGCCTGGCCGCCCTGCGGCGGGGTGCCGTCCTGAGCCGCGCCGTCCTGTGCGGTGCCGGCGGTGCCCGTGGTGTCGGTGCTCGTCCCGCCCGCGGCGTTCACTCCGTCGTCGGACGCCGTGATGTCGACGTCACCGCCCGCGAGCGTGATCGTGGCCCCTTCGAGGCCCTCGACCGACTCGCTGACCGTGAGCGTGCCGGCCGTGATCGTGAGGTCGCCGTCGGCGTGCACGCCGTCGTCGCCCGAGGCGAGCGTGATGTCGCCACCCGAGACCGACACGGCGCCGTTCGAGTGCAGACCGTCGTCGGCGGCGGAGACGTCCACGGTCGCGCTGCCGCCGACCACGACCCCGACGTCGCCCTTGATGCCCTTGGCCGAGGCGTCCTCGGCGACCTCCGTACCGGGGCCGCCCGCCGCGGCGATCGTCACGGTCGCGTCCGCGACGATCGCGTCGGTCTCGGCCTGGATGCCGTCGTCTCCCGACGTGACGTCGAGCGTCCCGCCGAGGACCGCGACGTATCCCAGGGTCTCGTCGTCGGCGTTCGTGGACTTGAGGCCGTCGGCCGCCGCGGTCACGGTGACCGACGCGTCGTCCGTCACGACCAGGTAGTCCTTGCCGCGGATGCCGTCGTCGCCCGCGTCGACCGTGAGGTCACCCCCGGCGATCACGAGGCCGTCCTTGCTCACGATCCCGTCGGTCGAGGCGCTGACCACGTCGAGCGACCCCGTGCCGCCGATCGTCAGGTCCGCGGTGGAGAACAGGGCGCCGTCGGGCTCGTCGGTGCTGCCGTCCGCATCCTCGTCCACGGCGGCCCCCGTCGCCTCGAGGTGGTTCGTCGAGCCGTCGGCCAGGACCACGACCGCGGTCGCGGCGTCCTCGACGACGAGCGCCGAGGTGGTCGAGGACGTGATGCTCGCACCGTCGAGCACGAGGCGCACCACGCCGTCCCCCGACGACGCGACGACGAGCCGTCCGTCGTTCAGGTCGCCCGTGACGCGGTAGGTGCCGGCCTGCGTGATCGTGACGGTCGAGCCGTCCACGGTCACGCCGTCACCGTCGGCCTGGGCCGAGTCGCCGTCGAGCGAGAGCGCGACCTCCTCGGCCTCGTCCCAGGTGAGGTCCTCGTCGTCGGCCCCCGAGGAGTGCGGGTCGGCGTTCGCGGCCATGGCCTCCTCGGGGGTCAGGCCCGCGACGGCCGCGGACGCCGTGGTGGCCGACGCGGCGTCGCTCGTGGTGGTGCCCGTGCTGTCGCCCGGGTCGGCCGTGCAGCCGACGAGCGCGGCGGCCATGAGCGTGGCGGTCAGGACCGCGGTCGTGACGGTGGTGGGTCTGCGGAGTCGCATCAGGTGCTCCTGTCGGGAGAGGTGGTCAGGGAGGGTTCGACCCAGCGGCGGACGACACGTCGCCACGGGGTGCTCGGCAGGTCGGGGCGCAGGACCGCCAGACCCGTGCCGTACTTGGAGATGCGCTGCGGCCGGTGGCCGCTGCGCCAGAGCAGGTGGTCGAGGCACGACGGCGTCGACCCGGTCTTGGTCTCGACGACCACGAGGTCAGGGACCGCGGCGGTGCACGCCGCGGGCGTGCCCTCGTCGAGCAGCCACGTCAGGCCGGCGTCGAGCGTCGCGCGGGCCGCGGGGGCGCCGGGACTCGCCCCGGGAAGGAGCAGCGTCGCGCGCCGGTACCTGGTCACGAGCCCGGCCGCGAGCGGCAGGTCGGCCGCCTCAGGGACCGCGGCGCCTTCGAGCGTCGCGGACACGAAGCGTCGGCCCTCGCCCAGCTCGCAGCGGCCCGCGAGGTCGTGCGCGACACGGTCCTTGACGGTCGACCCGCGCGCGGCCCGCGTCTTGACCTCGAGCCACGCCTCGCCCGAGTCCAGGTAGGTCCGGGTGCGGACCTTGAACCTGCGGCGGCGCCGGTGCGCCGCCAGGTGGAAGCTCGTCAGGTCCGGGGTGTCGAAGTACACCGACTCGTACGCGAACTCCCGACGGCCGTCGACGTCGAGGACCCGCACGCCCGGCTCGCGCTCGGCCAGGTCGGCCAGCACGGCCCGTGCCTGCGCACGGTGCAGGACGTACTTGCGGTCGATCCGGGTCTGGAGCGACGCCGAGGCGACGAGCTCGTCGAGCGACACGGGCGAGAACCCCGCGTGCGGCGGGACGAGGGTGTCGGGTGCGGCGCCGTCGGGCAGGAGCGTGGTCACGCCGGCACCTGGCCCGTGCGGGCGGCGGGCAAGGACGGGACCGCGAGGGCCGCGGCGACGTCGCCCGCGCTGCTCGCCGAGACGCCGCCGCCCGGGGCCACCTCGAAACGGACGTCGACCAGGGTCGTGTCGTTGACCAGGTCGAGGCGCTGGACCGACGCCGAGTGGACGTGCGCCCCCAGGAGCTGCTCGAGGTAGGCGACGAGGCCGGCCTCGTCGGGGAAGGCGCGGTCGAGCAGGACGACCTGGCTGCGGTGGCGGCGCAGCAGGCGCGGGTGGTCCGCGACCGCCATGACCACCAGGATCAGGGCGCTGCCCGCGACGCCGAGCCAGCCCGCCGTCGCGCCGAGACCACCCAGGAGACCCAGGGCGAGAGCCGCGAAGTAGTACGCGACCTCGTGCTGGCTCAGCTCGGTCGAGCGCAGCCGGATGATCGACAGGACACCGAAGAGGCCCAGACCCAGCCCCGCACCGACCGTGCTGCTCGCGAGAGTCGCGGCGACCGCCAGCACGCCCACGTTCACACCCAGGTACGCCACGACCAGGTCGCGGCGCCGGTGGCGCGGGAAGTAGAGGCCGAACGTCAGGACGAGCACGGCGACCAGGTCGACGAGGTACAGCGCGAGCTGTGGGGGCTGGGTCACGGGTGACCTCCAGGTGACGGGGAAGTGAACTCCTCCATGGAGCCGTCCGAACCTGTGAGGTCGCTATGGCACGGGGTAGGTGGGGATGTGAGTCTGCGGCGCCCGTCGCGGAGCCTGCGGCACCTGTCGCGGAGCCTGCGGTGCCTGTCGCCGAGGTAGACCCGTGTGTGCGAGGTAGACCTCCGGGAGGTCTACCTCGCGCACACGGGTCTACCTCGTGCCCGACGGCGGGTCCCAGCTCGCGGCGTTCGGCGTCCGATTCGGTCCTCACGCCCTGAGCGGGTATCCTTCTGCAGCCGGGACTTCCCGGTTGGGTAGCGTGTCCGAGTGGCCTAAGGAGCACGCCTCGAAAGCGTGTGTGGGTGAAAGTCCACCGTGAGTTCGAATCTCACCGCTACCGCAAGTACGAAGGGTCCCGACCGGTGGTCGGGGCCCTTCGTCGTTCCCAGGGGGCGTGATCGCGGGCGCCGGGCGCCGAGGGTCGGCGCGTCGAGCACCGCCAACGATCGTCGGCACTCTCTCGACACCCCCACCCACCCCCGGGGGCGTCGGGACCGGGCCGTCCGCCGCAAAAGGGACGACGTCCCGACCCGTCGTCCGGCAGGATGGGCCGGCCGGGAACGTCCCGCGACAGACACCGCGGGAGCGCCTGATGCACGACTACGACGAGTACGAGCGGATCCTCGGGGACGCCGACTCGACGACGCTCGACGCGCTGCGCACCCTGGGGCTCCTCCTGGGAGCCGGTGAGTCCGAGACCGTGAGCCAGAAGGCGTGGACGGCGCGACGCCTCGGTGTTCCTCAGGCCGGGCTCGTCGCGGTCGACCACGTCGCGTCCATGACCGGGATCGCCGTCCTCGGGCACGTACTCGGTGACCGGATGCAGCGGCACGGCGTCGCTGAGGTCGGAGGCCCTGGGGACGGCGAGCCGCCGACCTGGGCACCGCTCCAGATCGGGACCGTCGCCGAGCACATGGTGCCGGCGCGGCTCGTCGCGTACTTTCCGCCTGGGTCGATCGCACCCGTCCCGCTCTGCCTGGCGATCGACAACGAGTCGTACTCGCGCGAGCTCAAGGTCTACTCGCGCACCGAGCACCGCCCGCACGCGCAGGACGTCATGCACGAGCTGCTGGCTCTCGCCAAGGGGGATCTCAACCCCTATCGTTCGCGCGTCCTCGAGGCGAGCTTCGCCGACCACTCGGTCGTCCTGTCCGTCTCGGCGGCCGAGCCCGTCGACCGCTCGACGCTCGTCCTGCCCGAGTCTCTGTGGCGCGAGGTCGACGTCTTCGTCGACGCCGCGACGTCCAAGCGTGACCTCATGCGCAGCCTGGGGCTGGGGACGACCCGGGGGCTCCTCCTCGCCGGTCCCCCCGGCGTCGGCAAGACGCACCTCGCGCGTGTCCTCGCGTCCGAGCTCAAGGGCGAGTTCACGGTGATCTTCGCGGACGCGGCCACGATGCGCAGCGCGATCCGCGACGTGTACGACGAGGGGGAGACGTTCGGCCCGCTGGTCGTCATCCTCGAGGACGTGGACCTCATCATCGGCCACCGCGAGAAGGCCTCCAATCCCGAGGCGCTCGCGGACTTCCTCGGGGCGCTCGACGGGATCAAGCAGCTCTCCGACGTCTTCACGATCGCGACGACGAACGATCCTGCGTCGATCGACCCGGCCGCCCAGCGCACCGCACGCTTCGACACGATCCTCGCGCTGCCTCGGCCGGGCGTCGCGGAGCGGGTAGCGATCCTCGAGCGGTACCTCGACCCGCTCGGCCTTGACCTCGACCTCGGCGCGACCGCGCGTCTCCTCGACGGGTGCACGGGCTCGGACCTGCGCGAGGTTGCGCGCCGGGCCGTGCTCGAGCTGGGGACGTCGTTCGACGAGCGGGCCCTGCGGGACGTCGCCACGTCGGGACGGTGGAAGCCTCAGGCCGACGTCGGGCAGTACCTCTGACGTGACCGTCGGGCGTCGTCACGAGCCCCCGGGGGGCGCCGGGTCCCCTCACGCGGTCGCGACATGTCCGGCCCGCCCGAGATGAACCGGCCGGTCGGGCCCATCGGTGGAAGAGTGTCCCCGTGACCTCGAACGACGCCGACAGCGCAGACGACCAACCGAGACCGTCGGGCGCGTTCGCGGCCGCACCCGACGCCGACTCGGTCTTCCCGCGGCGGTCCGCACCGGACAGAGGCGAGGGAGCGGCGCCAGCCGCGCACGGCGGCCACCCTGCCGACGCCGCCGACGCCACCGACGCCGCCGACGCCGCCACCGCCCGGTCTGCCGCGCCCGTCGGCCCCGCCGCGTCCCACGCGCCCGGCGACCACGACACGGAGCATGGCGCGCACCACGACCCCACCCCCACCAGGAGCCGCTGGTCGTTCGTGCGCGAGGTCGGCATCATCGTCGTCGCGGCGCTGATCATCTCGTTCCTCATCAAGACGTTCCTGGTCCAGCCGTTCGTCATCCCGAGCGAGTCGATGGAGGACACGCTCATCAAGGACGACCGGGTCCTGGCGTCGCGCCTGGTCCCGCGCTTCCTCGACGTGCACCGTGGTGACGTCGTGGTCTTCAAGGACCCGGGCGGCTGGCTCGCGAGCCAGCCGCAGGACGAGTCGACGGGCCTGGTCAAGGCTGGGGAGACGTTCCTGACGTTCATCGGCATCCGGCCGGTGGACGCGAACGAGCACCTCATCAAGCGGGTCATCGGCCTGCCGGGTGACCACGTGACGTGCTGCGACGCGCAGGGTCGGGTCTCGGTCAACGGTGTCCCGATCGACGAGACGTACATCAAGCCGGGGTCGGCCCCGAGCGAGATCCCGTTCGACGTGACCGTCCCCGAGGGGTACCTGTTCGTCCTGGGGGACAACCGTCAGAACTCGGGCGACTCGCGCTACAACACCGACAAGCCGGGGCACGGGTTCGTGCCCATGGACAACGTGGTGGGCACCGCGGTCGCGAAGGTGTGGCCGCTCGACAGGGTCGCGTTGATGCGCAACCCGGGCAGCGTGTTCGAGGACGTCCCAGAGCCCTGAGCGACGTCCCCTGCACGACGACCACGCCGCCCGGGCGCTCCGGCCTCGCATCCCCTAGCGTGGGGGCACTGCCCGCGCGCGGAAGGACTGCCCGTGTCTTGGAGCTCGACCCGACCTGTCGGAGGACTGCGCCGCGTGGCGCTCGGTGTGGGGGTCGCGGTGGCCGCCCTGGCGGTGGTCGCAGGCTGCACGGGATCGCCCTCGGCGTCCCCGGGCCCGACGCCGGAGCGCCCTTCCGCGGGCGCCTCGCCGTCGGAGGGGCCCACGCCGACGCCCACCCCGCCCCCCAGCCCGACGCCGACGCTGACCCCCACACCGACGCGCGCCGCGTCGAACGTGCCGATGACGAGGCTCGCGCCGGGCGAGAACCCGCCGCAGTTCGTCATCTTCTCGTTCGACGGTGCCGGGTGGCACGACCGCTGGACCGAGTTCCGTGAGGCGGCTGCGCAGGTCGACGCGCGGTTCACGGGGTTCCTCACGGGCATCTACCTCCTCACGGACGAGCACCGGGACGCGTACACGGGGCCCGGGCACCCGACGGGCAAGGCGTCGGTGAGCTTCGGGGGTGACGCGGCGACCGTGACGACGCTCGTGGGCGACCTCAACGCGGCGTACATGGAGGGGCACGAGATCGGGACGCACTACAACGGGCACTTCTGCGCGGACAACCCGCCGGGTGGGGGCTCGTGGTCCACGGCGGACTGGAACAGCGAGCTCGACCAGTTCTTCGGCTTCTGGAACGGCTGGCAGGAGATCGACGGCCTGCAGGGCACGCCGCCTCTCGCGATCCCCGCGTCCGAGGTCAAGGGTGGCCGGACGCCGTGCCTCGAGGGGAACTGGGACCAGATCGCTCCCGCCTGGGCCGCGCACGGGCTGACGTACGACTCGTCGATCCCGGGCAGCGGCATCGCGTGGCCCAAGCAGGAGTACGGCGTGTGGGAGTTCCGCATGCAGACCACGGCCTCGCCGACGCTCGGCAGCGTCATGGCCATGGACTACAACTTCTGGTACAAGTTCAACAAGGCGAAGAACCAGCCCGAGCGGGCCCCGGAGATCCACGCCGCGGTCCTCGAGACGTACCGCCACATGTACACGGCGGCGTTCACCGGCAACCGTGCGCCGGTCCTCGTGGCGAACCACTTCAACCAGTGGAGCGGCAACGCGTTCAACCCGGCGGTCAAGGACTTCATGCTCGAGACGTGCGGCAAGCCCGAGACGATCTGCGCGACCTACCAGGACGTCATCGCCTGGATGAACCTGCAGGACCCGGCGGTGCTCGCCGAGCTCCAGGCCCGGCCCGCGGTGTACTGAGCCGTGGTCACGAGCGCGGGGCTCCTGCTCCACCGGGTCGTGGACGACGGCGTGGTCGAGGTGCTGATCGGGCACATGGGCGGGCCGTTGTGGGCGCGCAAGGACGAGCGTGCGTGGACGATCCCCAAGGGTGAGCTCGCCGCCGACGAGGACGCGCACGACGCCGCGGTGCGCGAGTTCACCGAGGAGCTGGGCTCGCCGCCGCCCGACGGCCCCGAGGTCGACCTGGGCGAGGTCCGGCAGCGCGCGGGCAAGACGGTCAGGGCGTGGGCGCGCCGGGCCGGCTTCGACGTGAGCACCGTGGTGAGCAACACGTTCGAGATGGAGTGGCCGCCGCGCTCGGGTCGCCGGGCGTCGTTCCCGGAGCTGGACCGGGTGGCGTGGGTGCCGCTCGCCAGGGCGCGCGAGCTGGTGGTCGCGGGCCAGGTGGGTCTGCTGGACCGCCTCGAGGAGGTTCTCGCGGGCCCCTGACCTGCCCGACGACGGAGCGCGCCCCGGGCGACCACCTCTCCGTCGTGAGGTGGTCGCCCGGGGCGCGCTGCGCCGTCGGGCACGGAGAGCCTGCGAGGGCCGTCCTACTCCGGGAGGCCCGTGACCCCCGTCAGCTCGTTGGGGACGACGTCGAGCGTGGTGCTCGCGTAGACCTCGCCCGACTCGATGTCGACCGCGTGCACCGCCTTGGTCGCGGGGTCGGTCACGTACGCGGTGTGGTCGAGCACGAAGAGCGTGGGGCGCGGGGCCTGCCACTCGTCGGGCTCGGTCCAGGCGCCCGTCACGGCGATGGTGCTGGTGATCGCACCCGTGGCGGGGTCGATCACGCGCAGCGACCCGTCGGTCCCGAGGACGAGGGCCTCACCGTGCGGGCCGCGGCCGAGCGAGCGGAACGAGTAGCTCGCCCCCGTGTCGACCAGGGTGATCTGCTTGCTCACGGTGTCGACGAGCGAGACGCGGGTGGGGCGTTCGAGCTCGGCGTCGGGGTCGGTCTTGTAGTCGCCCAGGACGACCGTGGACTCCTCGGAGCCGGCCTGGTTGCCGATGCGGCCGTACGCGTCCGCCGACGCGATCTTGGTCAGCTCGCCGCCCGCGTAGACGACCACGCCGTCCTGGCAGCCCACGACCACGGCCTCGTCGGACGCGACGGCCTCGCCGTGCACCCCCGGGCAGGCGTCGGTGCGCGCGATCTCGTGGCGTCCGCTGTCGAGGACGACGACGCTCGACCGGGCGTCCTCGGTGCCGTCGGTGACCAGCAGGTCGCCGTTCTCGAGCTCGACCGCGACACCGTGGTGCGGGGACGGCGTCGTGTAGGTGGTGGTCTTCGGGTCGCCGTCGGCGAGGTCGTGCGGGTCGAACGACTCGACGAGCCCCGAGCCGTCGTTGAACAGGACCGTGCGGCCCGCGTGGCGGACGACGTGCCCGGGGTGGTTCGCGGCGAACTCGACCTTCGTGAAGGCCGGGTCGGACGTGTAGAAGTGCGAGTGGTTGCCGTGCGGCTCTCCCCACGTGCCGAGGTCGAGGACCCGGAACGCGTCGCCCGCGGAGACGATCACGTGGCGCTCGTCGCCTGCGGGGTTGAGGCGCGTGAAACCGTCGACGGGCAGGTCGGCGACCTGTTCGAGGCTCGTGCCGTCGAGCACGACGACGCCCCCGTCGTAGGTCAGGGCGATGCGCGGGGTGTCGGTCGCGGCCTCGGTCCCGTGGCCGCCCTCCTCGTGCTCGTCGTGCTCGTGGTCGTGCTCTGCCGCGTCGGAGGCGGCGGGGGAGCCCTCGCCCGTGGCGCAGCCGGCGAGGACGGCGGCGGGCAGGGCGAGGGCGATCCCCAGGGCGAGGCTGCGGTGTCTGGTGCTGGTCATGGCGTCACGGGACCCCGACGGGTCCCACCGTCCTTCCGGTAGGTGGATCGGTCCCGACGCAGGAGCGTCGGACCTCGCACACCGTAGCAGAGAATGAGAACCACTCTCATTATCAATCGATGGCGAGCGATCCCGGGTGCGCCGGGCGGAGCCGCCGCCACCGCCCGACCGCCCCGCCACGCGCCGCGCCGCGCCGTGTAGCGCCGCCCGCCTCGCCCTGCTCCGCCCGCTACGCGTCGCGCACGAGGACCCGCCACGTTCCCAGGCCGCCGACGACGACCACCCACGCGAGCGCGACGAACGTCGCCGTCGGCCCGTCGAGCGCGCCGGGACCAGCGTCGAACCAGGTCGCCGCGGCGCGGTCGGGCAACCAGCGCGCGTGCTCGGTCGCACCCGCGAGCAGCGGGGACACGACGAGGACCAGCGCGAGGACACCGACGAGCGCGGGCACGAGGTGACGCACGACCAGAGCCACGGCGTGCGCGAACACCCCGATCACCACGAGGTAGGCCGCGGCCCCCAGGAGCTCCCCCGCTCCGGCGCCGTCCGCCGCGACGGGCGCGTCGAGCAGGCCTTGCGTGACCGTGGCCGCAGCAACGCACGCGCCGAGCGTCGCGATCGCCGTGAGCGCGACCACCCCGGCCGCCGCGACGCTCTTGCCCGCGACGAGCACTCCCCGCCGCGGCACCGCTGCGAGCGTCGTGGCGATCTGGCGGCCCGCGTGCTCCTGCGAGACCGCGAGCACCCCGACGAGCACGAGACCCGCCACGACGAACGGCACCGTCCGGAGCGTGACGTCGACCGCCGAGCCGGGAAGGTCCTGGTCGGCGGCGGCGGACGCCTGCGCGGCGGCGATCAGGGCACCGACCGCGACGGTCCCCACGACGGCGAGGGTCGTGACGGGCAGCGTGCGGAGCTTGTCGAGCTCCGCGACGACGACGGACGGGAGTCCCACGGCCCGCACGGGCACGGCCCTCACGCGTCCCGCCGCGAGAACCAGGCGCCCGCGACCACGAGGAGCACCAGGGCCCATCCGGTCATGACGAGCGCCCCGGGCCCGGCCGCCAGCCCGCCGGCGACCGTGTCGACGTCTCCGAAGAGCCTGCGCCCGGCCATGTCCGGGAGCCAGTGCGCGGCCGGCGTCAGCATCGTGAGCAGGAGCGACACCGACACGAGCGAGCTGTTGACCACGAGCACGAGGAGCGGGACGACGCCGCTGCGCGTGAAGACCGTGACGGCCAGGGCGAGGAGCGCGGTGAGCGTCCAGTAGAGGGCCGCGCCGAGGCAGCGTCGGACGGCCTCGTCGGTCGGGACCGTCGAGGTCGCGGCGGCGCCGATGATCGCCTCGGCGAGGGCGACGCTCGCCGGGACCGCGACGGCTGCGGTCGCGAGCACGAGCAGGACGACCGCGGCGGCCTTCGCGACCAGGACGCCCGCGCGGCGCGGGGCGGCGACGAGCGTCGTGCCGATCTGACGTCCGCCCCCGGCGTCGGGGCTGTTCGCCGTGAACTCGCTGCTCATCGCGACCACGCCGATCACGACCGCCCCCACGGTCCCGATCGGCATGGACGCGAACGCGGTGTCGAACGCGGAGCCGTAGCCCGAGTCCTCGGGGCGTCCGGCGACGAGCGCGTCGCGGACCCCGACCGCGTTGAGCAGGGTCAGCGCGGCCGTCCCGAGGACGGCGACCGCCGCCCCGGTCCACGCCGCGGGGAGCGCCGACAGCTTCTGCAGTTCTGCGGCGAGCACGTTCCACGCCCTCATCGGACGGTCTCCCGGCCATCGCTCGTGAGCGCGAAGAACGCGTCCTCGAGGGTGTCGTGGCGACGGGTCACGTCGTCGAGCGTCCCGTCCGCGACGACCCGCCCGCGCGAGATGATCACGAGGTCGTCGGCGATGTCGGCGACCTCGCCCATGAAGTGGCTCGACAGCAGGACCGTGCCGCCCGCGTCGGCGTGCGCGCGGAGCAGGCCGCGGATCCATCGGATGCCCTCCGGGTCGAGCCCGTTGACGGGTTCGTCGAGGACCAGGGCCTCGGGTTCGCCCAGCAGCGCGCACGCGAGCCCCAGGCGCTGCCCCATCCCGAGGGAGTAGCGTCCCACGCGCGTCCGTGCCGACGCCGTGAGTCCCACCTGGTCGAGCACGTGGTCGACGCGCCGCTGCGGGATCCCGTTGCTGCGCGCCACCCAGGAGAGGTGGTTGCGGGCCGTGCGGGAGCGGTGCGCCCCGGAGCCGTCGAGCATCGACCCGAGGGTGCGCAGAGGGTCGCGCAGGGACCGGTAGGGCTGACCTGCGACGAGGGCACGTCCCTCGTCGGCGCGATCCAGGCCGAGGAGGATGCGCAGGGTGGACGACTTGCCGGCTCCGTTCGGCCCGAGGAACGCGGTCACCCGGCCCGGGCGGGCCTCGAAGCCGACGTGGTCGAGGATGGTGCGGGGGCCGTGGCGTTTGACGAGGTGCTCGATGGTCAACATGCCCACAGTCCAGCTGCCGGGGTCGTGCAGGTCATCGGCCCGGGGGCCGGACCTGAGCCTCGGCGTCCGACCGTGGTCCCTCGGACCGTGGTCCGATGTGCGGGCCCCGCCGGGTCCCTAGACTCCGAGGGTGGAGACGACCGCCCGCCCCGTGCTGCGATCTCGCGTCTGGCCGATCGCGGGCGGCCTCGTCGGCGGCCTCGTCCTCGGGTTGGCGACGCTCGGCGTCGACCGCCCCGTGACGGCCCTCGTCGTCCTGCTGGTCGCGACCGCCGTGACGGCGGGCGTCCTGGCGTGGGCCCTCCTCCGGTCCCGGCGCGAGCGTCGCGCGTACGAGGAGGACCTGACGGCCTGGGCGGCCGAACGGGCTGCGCAGGCCGAGCGGCTGCGCATCGCGCGCGACCTGCACGACCTCGCGTCGCACGGCCTGGGCCTGATCACGGTGCGCGCCGCGTCGGCGCGCACGGTGCAGGGGCCCGACGGCGAGGCCGAGCGGGCCCGCGCGCTCGCCGACATCGAGCGCGCCGGCCGGGACGCGACCACGGAGCTGCGCAGGATGCTCACGGTCCTGCGCAGCCCGGGCGACGACGCCCCGCTGCGTCCCGCGGAGACGCTCGACGACCTCCCGTGCGTCGTCGAGGGCGCCCGGTCCGCCGGGCTGGACGTCACGCTCGACGTCGAGGACCTCACCGTGTCGGCCGGCGTCGGGCTCGGCGTGTGCGCGGTCGTCCGTGAGGCCCTCGCGAACGTCCTGCGGCACGCGGGGCCGACCCGGGCCCGGGTCCTCCTCGGCCGTGACGCCGCGGGGCTGCGGCTCGTCGTCGAGGACGAGGGACCCGCCGTCGGGTGGGTCCCGCACCCCGGGGCGGGAGTGGGGCTCGCAGGTCTGCGCGAGCGGGTCGCGACGCTCGGCGGCTCGGTCGTCGCGGGCCCCTGCGGGCCAGGGTTCCGTGTGAGCGTCGCCCTGCCGTACGGGGGGCGGTCGTGACGGCGTCGGGCTCCGCGGAGGCCGAGGCGCCGGTGCGGGTGCTCGTCGTGGACGACCAGCCGTTGATCCGCCACAGCCTGCGGCTCGTGGTCGACGGCGCACCCGATCTCGCGGTCGTGGGCGAGGCGGGCTCGGGCGAGGCCGCGGTGGAGACCGCTCGCCGGACCCGCCCCGACGTCGTCCTCATGGACGTGCGGATGCCCGGTGGTGACGGGATCGACGCGACGCGCCGGATCGTCGGGGACCCCGACCTCGTGGCGACACGCGTCCTCGTGCTCAGCATGTTCGAGCTCGACGAGTACGTCCACGGAGCCCTGCGCGCGGGAGCGAGCGGCTTCCTGCTCAAGGACGCCGAGCCCGAGAGTCTCGTCGACGCCGTACGGCGTACGCACGCCGGTGAGTCCCTGTTCGCCCCGGCCATCCTCACCCGGATCGTCACGCACTACCTCGACGGCGGGCCCTCGCGCGAGGCGGTCGCCCCGACGGCCCTCACGAGCCGGGAGGTCGAGGTGCTCGCGCTCGTGGGGAGCGGGCTGTCCAACCAGGAGATCGCGCAGAGGCTGACGATCTCGATGGGCACGGTCAAGACCCACGTCGGCAACCTGCTCGCCAAGCTCGCCGCTCGCGACCGGGCCCAGCTCGTCATCGCCGCGTTCGACCACGGGCTCGTGACCGCGGGGCGCCCGACGCCGGGCGGCACGCTCAGGCGGTGACCTCGACCGACTGCCGGGTGCCCCACGAGACGTTGCCGACCGTCGCCATGGCGTACCAGCGCATGACGCGCAGGACCGTGAGGTACCAGAGCCCGACGAGCGGGGCGCAGGCGAACACCGTGACCCGCTGCGCGGTCGTCTGGTCGCTGCGGCGCAGCGTCAGGTACGGCGCCGCGACGACGAGCTGGACGGTGCCGACGATGACGGCGCCCATGGCCAGGGCGGCGGGGTGCAGGAGCGCACCCGACACGACGAGTGCGACGAGCGCCATGGTGGCCACCGAGTACTGGACCCAGCGCACCAGGTGGTACCAGTAGGCGAACCGGTCGGTGGGGAGGCTGCGGAAACGGGTGCCCGAGCGCAGGAAGGAACCGCGCATCCAGCGCAGCTGCTGCCGGCGGTGCCCGTCGAACGTCGAGGGCATGTTCGTGAACGCGAAGGCGCTGGGCTGGTGGACGGTGCGTCCGCGCTGCTGGGCGAACAGGGTCAGCAGGCTGTCGTCGGACGTGTGGACCGGCCGGCCGCGAAAGGTCTCGGCGAGGTAGTGCTCGACGTTGTCCCACAGGACTGCCGCACGATAGGTGGCGAGCGCCCCGGAGTTGACGAGCACCGAGCCCGTCCGGGACAGCGCGGCCCGGTCGACCATCTGCATCGACAGGTACCAGACCTCCTGCATGCGGGTGAGGAGGTTCGTGCGGTAGTTCGTCACCAGGACGGTGCCCGCGACCGACTGGACCTGCGGGTCCTCGAAGGGCTGGAGGGTCTCCTCGATCGCACGTCGGTCGAGCTGGGTGTCGCTGTCGACCGTGACGTAGAAGTCGGCATGGGGGGCCGTCCTGGCGGCGGTGACCTGCGCGCTGCGCTTGCCCCCGTTGGGCTGGCGCTGCCAGGTGCCGGTCACGCCCGCCCCCTCCGCGGCACCGAGGAACCAGTCGCGGACCGCGGCGTAGTCGCCGACGGTCGACCCGTCGTCCACGACGCAGATCGCGGCAGGCAGGTGGGTCTGGCGCAGGAGCGCCTCGAGGTTGGCCCGCAGGGTCTCGTCGTCCTCGTTGAACGCGGGCACCAGGACCGCGACCTCGGCCTGGGCGAGGCGGGCGGCGCCGTCGTCCGTGGCCCGCGAGGGCTTGTCGAACGCCGCGACGGCGAGCTGCCACACGAGCAGCACGATGCCGGCGGCGTAGACCCACAGGACCGGGTTGCCCCCGGTGACGACGGCGGTGAGCCGGTAGCCGGCCCAGGCGATCCCGGCTGCGGCTCCGGCGAGCAGGACCCAGGTGGCGCGGCCGGTGACGCGAAAGGCGCTGAGCGGGGGCTGTGCGGACATCGGACTGTCTCCTCGGGCTGGCCGGTCAGAGGGTGGCGGTGGCGCCGGGCAGGGTGCCGGTGGTGTCGAGGAAGCGCTGCGCGGTCGGCGCCAGGGCAGGCAGGTCGTACGCGGTGTGGCGCTGGACGAGGACGACGAGGTCGGCGGCGGCGACCGCCGCTGCGAGGTGCTCGTCGTCGACGCGCACGGTGCAGGGCACGTCCCAGGACGTGACGTGCGGGTCGTGGAACTCCACACGGGCGCCCCGGTCGTTCAAGGCCTGCGCGAGGGGGCGCGCTGGGGTCTCCCGGTCGTCGGAGATGTCGGGCTTGTAGGCCACGCCCAGGAGAAGCACGCGCGCGCCGCGCAGCGGCAGGCCGTCGTCGCCGAGCAGGTCCTGGCACCTGCGGGCCACGTACTCGGGCATCGAGGTGTTGATCTCCTGGGCGAGCTCGGCCATGCGCAGCGGCCTGCCCAGGCGCTCGCGGAGGTGGTGGCTCAGGTACATGGGGTCGATCGGGATGCAGTGGCCGCCGACCCCGACACCTGGCCGGAAGGCGTGGAAGCCGAACGGCTTGGTCGAGGCGGCCCCGATGACGTCCCACACGTCGATGCCCAGGTCGTGGCACGCCTGCGCGAGCTCGTTGACGAGCGCGATGTTGACCTGGCGGTACGTGTTCTCGAGCAGCTTGGCGGTCTCCGCCTCGCGGGTCGAGGCGACCGGCACGACGCGGTCGACCAGCCGGGAGTAGAGGGCGATCGCGCGCTCGGTGCAGGCGGGCGTCAGGCCGCCGACGACCTTGGGGGTGTTGCGCACACCGAACCGGCCGTTTCCCGGGTCGACCCGCTCGGGCGAGAACGCGAGGTGGAAGTCCGTCCCGGGCCGCAGGCCCGAGTGCTCGGAGAGCAGCGGCGCGACGATGTCCTCGGTCGTCCCCGGGTAGGTCGTCGACTCGAGCACCACGAGCGTGCCGGGCTGCAGGTTGCGCCCGACGGTCACGACCGCGCTGCGCACCGCGGTGAGGTCCGGTCCGCCGTCGGCACCCAGGGGGGTGGGGACGCAGATCACGATCGAGCGTGCGGAGCGCAGCACGCTCTCGTCGGTCGCCGCCACGAAGCCGGTGGCGTTCATGGCGGCGACCTGCTCGTCGCTGATGTCGTCGACCGCGGAGCGGCCGAGCCGCAGGCCCGCGACGAGATCCCCGCTGATGTCGAACCCGGCGACCGAGAGGCCGGAGACGCTCGCCTCCTGCGCCAGGGGCAGGCCCACGTAGCCGAGGCCGACGACCGCGAGGTCGTGGACCGCGCGTCCCGTCGGACGCGAGGTCGTGGTCGGCCGGCGGCGGGTGATGGTCGGGGCGGTCATGGCGGCTTCTCTCTCTCGGGGTTGTGCTCTCGTTGCTGACTCCTCTAGTATGCACGTATACACGTACACCTACAAGAGGGGAGGAGGGGAGAGATCATGAGCGACGGAATGCCGATGGCCACGACAGGTGGCGTGCTGGTGCTCGCGACGACCGGCGCACAGGCCGGCCTGGGCTGGATGATCGCTGCTGCCGCAGCGCTCGTCGTCGCCGGCGCGGTCATGCTGCGCCTGCGCAGCCGTGCACGCAAGGAGTCCGGCGCACGCTGAGGCGACCCGTGGGGTGTGCTGACGCCGTTCCCCGGCATGCCCCAGGGTCATCTCACAGTCGCGCGCCCGGACGTCGGTGGGGAACCCTGCCGTCGACCGCCTAGTCTCGAGACGACCCCGAAGGAGGAATCGTGCCGCTGCAACCGCTCGACCGGCCGTTGACCGTGTCCAGTGCTCTCGTCGACGGCGTCTACGAGGTGCTCCTCGACGCCATCGTGTCCGGCGAGCTCGCGCCGGGCGAGGTCGTCAAGGAGTCCGAGGTCGGTACGGTGCTCGGGGTGTCGCGCACCCCGGTGCGCGAGGCCTTCCGGCGCCTGGCCGAGATCGACCTGCTGCGCATCGCGGTCAACCGGGGCAGCCGCGTCACCGAGCTCGACCCCGTGCACCTCACCGAGGTCGCCCAGGTGCTGGCCGAGCTGTCGGGACTGGCCGCCAGGCTCGCCCTGCCACGGCTCACCGACCAGGACACGGCCTGGATCCAGGACCTCAGCGAGCACCAGCTCCGCGCGGCCCTCAGCGACGGCGCCGAGGAATACCGGCTCTACGGCATCGAGTTCCTCGACCTGCTCGTCGACCGTGCGGGCAACCACGTGCTCGCCAGGACCGCCGCGTCCTTGCGGCCCCACGTGCACCGCCTGCTCACCCTGCACAACGACCGGCTCCCGCACCTCGAGCTGGCCGAGGACCTCGCAGGCATGGCCACGGCCGTCCGCGAGGACGACGCCGAGCTCCTGCAGGCGACCGTGCGCGCCTACTACCGGCTCACCGTCGAGCATCTCCTCGACGCCGGGCGCGCGGGAGGTCACCTGAGCCTGCTCGCCTGACCGGGAGCGCCCGACGACGCACCCCCGTCACGTGGTCGTCGTCGGTTCGGGGTCCTCACGGCGCACCGGGACCTCGCCGTGGGCCAGGTCGGTCGCCGCTGCGCTCACCGACGCGCCCCGCCCGAGCTGGACGAGCCGGACCACCGCTCCGACGAACAGCACCACGAGCCCGACGTTGCGGACGGCCGTGAGCAGGACGATCCACGGCGTCCCGACCATGAACTCCCAGTAGGCGACCGGGTAGAGCACCTGGGTCAGCACCGCGGTCCCCAGGACGGCGAGCGCGGGCGGGGACCAGACCGACCGTGCGCCCGGACCGGCGAGCGCGATCGCGACGGCGACCGGCGGCCCGATCCACGCCACGAACTGCGGCGAACCCACCTTGTTGAACACGATGAGGCTCAGCAGCAGCGCCGTCACCGCGAGGAGGAACACGTCGGTGCGGACCTCCGGCCGGCGGCGGACGGCCCACCAGGAGATCGCGGCGATCGCGAGGACTGCCAGCGGCAGCAGCACGTCGAGGAGCCGGCCGGTCGTGGTCGTGCCGGGGCCGAGGATCTCCAGGGTGCGGATGTCGGGGTTCATCCAGACCCGCCAGCGCGGGTCGATGAGCCGCAGGATGCCGAACGGGGTGGCGAAGACGGACTCGGACTGCAGGCCGCGCGAGTCCTGCGTGCCGAACACCCCGAGGACCCGTGCACCCGAGCCGCCCGCCAGGGAGAGCGCGACGACCACCACGCTGACGGCCGCGCCCGGCAGGATCACGGTGCGCCACGGGCGCCTCGCGGTCGTCAGGAGCGCCACGACCACGGCTCCCGGCGCGATCTTGACCCAGGCGCCGAACGTCGCGATCGCCGTCGCGACGGCGGGCCGGCGGACCGCGACCGCGAGCGAGACGACCAGCAGCGCCCCGGCCACGCCGTCGAGGCGCCCCAGGAAGATCGGTCCGAGGGCGACGAGGAACAGCAGCCACCACCACGCCGCGATCCGGCCGCGGCCCGGCAGGCGCGCGAGGAACCAGAGCGCGACGGCGTCGAGCACGACGATCAGGGCCAGGAACTGCGCGTAGTACGCCTCGAACGACGTGCCGACGGCGGCGGGGGCCGCGACCGGGAGCAGGGCACCCACGGGGTAGACCCAGTCGTAGTCGAGCACGGGCCAGATCCCGCGGTCCCAGCCCGCGCGGGCCCAGTACCAGTAGAGCTGGACGTCGCCCGAGATCCGGTACCCCCAGGTCAGGGCGTCGACGATCAGCCAGGCGTGCACGAGCACGAAGCCCGCGACCAGGGCCCAGGGGGAGCGCAGCGCCCAGGCGAGGAACCGGCGTCCGGTCGAGGCGGGCCGGGCGGCGGTGGTCTCGGGCACGGGCTCATCGTCGCACGACGGCGCCACGCACGTCGGTGGGGCGCGCACGGTGGACGGGGGCGCCGTCGGGCAGGAAGGAACGGCCCGCCCGGACGGAGAGGAGGTCCGGGCGGGCCGCTGCGTCGCGCGGTGAGGCAGCACCGCGCGACGCGAGGAGGAACGACTCAGGCGCGCAGGATCAGCGCGTCGCCCTGGCCGCCGCCGCCGCACAGCGCGGCGGCGCCCACGCCGCCCCCGCGGCGCTGGAGGGCGAGGGCCAGGTGCAGGGCGAGGCGGGCGCCCGAGGCGCCCACGGGGTGGCCCAGGGCGATCGCTCCGCCGTCGGTGTTGACGACCGCGGGATCGATCCCGAGGTCGGCGACCGACTGGAGCGCGACGGCCGCGAAGGCCTCGTTGATCTCGACGAGGTCGAGCTCGTCGGCCTTCATGCCCTCGCGCTCGAGCGCGTGGGTGATCGCGCGGGCGGGCTGGGAGTGCAACGAGTTGTCGGGGCCCGCGACCTGGCCCGCGGACCCGATCTCGGCGAGCCACGTGAGGCCGCGCGAGACCGCGAAGGCCTTGCTGACGACCACGACCGCCGCGGCGCCGTCGGACAGCGGGGACGACGACCCGGCCGTGATGGTGCCGTCCTCGACGAACGCGGGGCGCAGCCCTGCGAGCGCCTCGACCGTGGTGCCCGGGCGGATGCCCTCGTCCTCGGCCACGACGACGGGCTCGCCCCTGCGCTGCGGCACCGTGACGGGCGCGATCTCCTCGGCCAGCCGCCCTTCGGCGCGGGCCGCAGCGGCGAGGGTGTGCGACCGGGCCGCGTACTCGTCCTGCTCGGGGCGGCCGATGCCGCGCGACACGCACCCGCGGTCGGTGGCCTCACCCATGATCTGGCCGTCGAACGGGTCGCGCAGGCCGTCGTGCGTGAGCGAGTCCGCCATGGTCACGTCGCCGAACGCCAAGCCCTTGCGCGACCCCAGCACGAGGTGCGGCGCGTTCGTCATGGACTCCTGGCCGCCCGCGACCACGACCGACGCCTCGCCCGTGCGGACCAGGCGCGCCGCGTCGATGATCGCCGTCAGTCCTGACAGGCACAGCTTGTTGATCGTGACGGTCGGGACGTCCCAGCCGATCCCGGCGGCGATCGCGGCCTGGCGGGCCGGCCCCTGACCGCCGCCCGCCTGGATGACCTGGCCCATGATGACGGCGTCGACGTCGGTCGCCTCGACGCCCGCGGCGTCGAGCGCGCCGCGGATCGCGTGCGCGCCCAGCTCGTTCGCGGACAGTGGTGCGAGCGCGCCCTGGAAGCGCGTGAACGGCGTGCGCGCGCCGTGCAGGAGGACGGGGACGTGGGCGTCGTTGCTCATGAGCTGCTCCGTGGGAGAAGGAGGGGACCCGGCGCCGTGCTTGTCAGGTGAACGAGGAGGTCCGGTACGGCGCCGGGCGGAACGTGGGCGAGCGGCCGTGGGGCCGCGCGCGGGAGTCGCGGCGCTCCCGGTACGGGGGAGCGCCGCCGGTGAGGGGCTACACGAACGCGGAGACGCCCGTGATGTCGCGGCCGACGATGAGGGCCTGGACGCTCTCGGTCCCCTCGTACGTGTGCAGGGCCTCGACGTCCGCGAAGTGCCGCGCGACGCGGTTCGCGAGCAGGATGCCGTTGCCGCCCAGCATGTCGCGCGCGCTCGCCGCGATCTCACGGGCGCCGCGCGTGCACGTGTACTTGGCGATCGACGCCTGCGGGCCGCTCAGCGTGCCCGCCTCGTCGAGGCGCGTCATCTGCGCGACGAGGAGCTGCATCTGCGTGAGGGTCGAGAGCATGCGGGTCAGGCGCTCCTGGACCATCTGGTTCGCGGCGAGCGGGCGGCCGAACTGCACGCGCTGCTTCGCGTAGGCGACGGCGGTCTCGTAGCACGCGGTCGCATGCCCGACGGCGGACCACGCCACCCCGAGGCGCGTCGCCTGGAGCACGCGCGCGGTGTCCTTGAACGACCGCCCGCCCGGGAGCACGGCAGAGGCCGGGACGAACACGTCGGTCAGGACGATGTGGGCCTGCCAGATCGCGCGCAGCGAGACCTTGCCCTCGATCGTCGTGGCCGCGTAGCCCGGGGTGTCCTGGGGGACGAGGAACCCGTGGACCTGCTGGTCCTCGGTCGAGCGCGCCCACAGGACCGTGATGTCGCCGCACGACCCGAAGCCGATCCACTTCTTCTCGCCGTCGATGACCCAGCCCTCGACACCGTCTCGCGTCTCGCGGCGGGCCGTGGTCTCGAGCGAGACCGAGTCGGAGCCGTGCGTGGGCTCGGTCAGCGCGAACGCGCCGAGCTTCTCGCCGCGTGCGAGCGGGCCGAGCCACTCGGCCTTCTGCTCGTCCGAGCCGAGGAGCTGGATCGAGCGCAGCGCGAGGCCGCCCTGGACGCCGCAGATCGTGGCGACCGACCCGTCGCCGCGCGACATCTCCATCTCGGCGAGGCCCGCGCCCATGAGGCTGATCGAGGGGGCGCCGGGGACGTCGACGCCGTCGCGCAGGAAGTCGAGCTCGCCCATGCGCTTGGCGAGGCCGAACGGGACCTCGGCGCGCTCCCAGTACCCGTCGATCACGGGCAGGACCTCGTCCTGGACGAACGTGCGGACCCGCTGCTGGAGGTCGCGGTCGGCGGGGGTCGCGTCCGAGAACGCGTCGGCGTAGTCGATGTCGAGGGGCTGCGAGAGGTCGTAGTCCGGCTCGGTCACGTTGCGGCGGACGGGGTTCTCGATCGTCATGGGTGTGCTCCCGGGCTCGGGCCGGACGTCGGTGTCGGGCGATGCCCCCATGGTGCGTGATATTGCGTCTCAGGTCAAGAGACGGGGTATCAGCGGAGGCGTCCTTGACCTGTCTGGCAGAGAGGTATAACGTCGGCGTCACTTGTTATACAACCCCTCGTCGTCGGCTACGGTGCCGACGACCGGTCGCAGACGAAGGAGTTCTCGTGACTGAAGTACGAACGGCCGGCGCGCAACGCAGCGCCCAGGACCTGACCCCCTCCGGGGGAGTCCCGATCACCGGACGCAAGGCGGTGGCGCTCGTCGCGGTCCTGCTGCTGGGCGTCCTGGCCTTCCAGCTCAACGCGAGCATGGTGACCCCGGCCCTCCCGCACATGGCGGTCGAGCTCGGCGTCTCGGCGAGCCAGATCGCGCAGGTGTCCTCGCTCTTCTTCCTCGCAGGATCGGTCGCCGGCATGGTCCTGGCACGATGGGCCGACTTCATCGGTCGGCGGCGTGTGCTCGTCATCGTCCTGTGCGTGCTGGCCGTGGGCACACTGCTGTGCCTGTTCGCCCCGAGCCTTCCCGTCCTCCTCGTCGGACGTGTCCTGCAGGGCGCCTCGGCCGCGACGTTCCAGCTCGCCTACGTGATCCTCAGCGAGGCGATGGCCGTGAAGGTCTTCGGCGTCACGCTCGGCATCATCACCGCGGTCAACGGGGGCGTCGGAGGCATCGACGGCTGGGTCGGTGGGCTGCTGACCGACGCCTACGGCTACCGGTCGATCTTCCTCGTGGTGCTCATCGTGGGTCTCGTGGGCCTCGTCGGTGTCCTGGCGGTGGTGCCCAAGATCGACCCCCCGCGTGCCGAGAAGGGGTCGATGGACTGGGCCGGCGCCGCCGCGCTGTCCGTCGGCCTGATCGGCATGACGTACTTCGTCTCGCAGGGGTCGGCGCTCGGTTGGCTGTCGCCCGTGGCGCTCGCGTTCCTGGCCGTCACGGCGGTCGCCCTCGTCATCTTCTGGCGCCTCGAGAAGCGTCACGCGTCCCCGCTCATCGCGGTGCAGCACCTGCGCTCGCGCCAGGTGTGGCCGCTGATCGCGACGACGACGCTCGCGCTCGCCGGGATCTTCGCCGTGATCAACTTCAGCGTCGTCCTCCTGAGCCAGGGCGGGGCACCCGGTTTCGAGATGACCGCTTCCCGCTCGGCCCTGATCTACCTCATGCCGGCAGCACTCATCGGGGTCGTGACCGCGCCCGTGGCGGGCTGGCTCGCGGGCCGCTTCGGGTGGATCAAGGTGCTGCGTGTCGGGATGACCATCAGCCTCGTGGTGCTCGCGGTCGTCGCGACGCTGACCTTCAACCCGTGGGTCGTCGCCGCGATGGTCGCCGTCCTGGGCCTCAGCTACAACGGCCTGGTCCTGACGACCGTCAACGGTCTGGGCGTCCTCCTCTCGCCGAGGGAGGCCCCGTCCGCGCTCCCCGGGCTGAACGGCGCCTCCTTCGGGCTCGGCGCGAGCATCGGCATCGGTGTCGTCGCCCCCTTCATCGCGCGCGGCACGAGCGCCGGGTACACGACCGGCCTGTGGATCTCGGTCGGCATCACGGCCCTCGCGCTGGTCGCGTCGTGGTTCATCGCCCCTCGCCCCGAGGCGGACGCGCCCGCATGATCGTCCGCACCGCGTCCCACCGCGTTCCCGACCCAACGATCCCCCCGACCGGAGAACTCATGACCCCCTCTCGCCAACCCCTCTACCTGGACTGCGACACGGGCGTCGACGACACCCTCGCCCTGGCCTACCTGCTGGCCTCGCCGGAGATCGACCTCGTCGGCGTCGGCACCGTGAGCGGGAACGTCGCCGCGGCCCAGGCCGCCCGCAACACGCTCGACCTCCTGGACCTTGCCGGGCGTCCGGACGTCCCCGTCGCGCTCGGTGCCCACGACCGGCTGACGAGCACCTACGGCGGAGGGGTCCCGCACATCCACGGGCACAACGGGGTCGGTGACGTCGACCTCCCGCGGGCGCAACGCCAGGTCGAGGGGCAGGACGCCGCCGCCTTTCTCGTGGAGCTGGCCCGGGCCCACGAGGGCCGTCTACGGATCGTCGCCGTCGGCCCGCTGACCAACCTGGCGAAGGCTCTCGAGCTCGAGCCGGCGCTGCCCGGCATGGTGCGCGAGGTGACGATCATGGGCGGGGCCGCGCTGGTCCCCGGGAACGTCAGCGCGGTGGCCGAGGCGAACGTCGCGGGGGACCCGGAGGCCGCGGCCCTCGTGCTCGCGGCCCCGTGGGACGTCACGCTCGTGCCGCTGGACGTCACCATGGAGAACACGTTCGAGGAAGAGCACCGGCGGGCGCTGCTCACGTCGGGCGACCTGTTCGTGGAGACCGTCGGACGCATCCTCGACGTCTACTTCGACTTTCACGTCCCCGAGCTCGGTCGGCGCGCGTCCGCCCTGCACGACCCGCTCGCGGCCGCCGTCGCCGTCGGGGGCGTCCTCCCGTCGTCGGCCCCTCGCGTGCCGGTCGTGGTCGACGCGACCGGCGGGCCCGGCCGCGGGCAGACCCTCTGCGACCTGCGCGGACAACGGCTCGGCCAGGTCGACCACCCGGGAGCACGGGTCCGGGTCGTGCTCTCGACGAGCGAGCCGCTCGCCCCGCACCTCGTCGACCGACTGCTCCAGCACGCGCGCGTGTCCGCCTGAGCGCACGGCACCACGTGCGTGCGTGGCCCGGCGGGGCCGCGCACGCACGAGCCGGTACCCCGCACGGGCTCGGCACGTCCGCGCACCACTAACCTGGCGAGGACGCCGACTCCTGCCGCTGGAAGGACACCATGACCACGACCGACACCCCCGAGGCCTTCGCGCGACCGGTCACGGCGGCCCCTGGACAACCTCTTCGCGTCGCGGTCTACTCACGGCTCGCGGACGCCATCCGGTCCTCCGAGTTCACGCTCGGCTCGCTGCTCCCGAGCGAGACCGAGCTCGGGACGATGCTCGGCGTGAGCCGGACCGTCGTCCGGGAGGCCCTCATGCTGCTCGAGGAGGACGGCCTGATCGTGACGCGCCGAGGTGTCGGACGGACGGTCGTCAACAGGCTGCCGAGCGTCGGCCTGGAGCGTCTGCGGACGTTCGAGCAGGTCCTGTCGACGTTCGACGAGCCCGTGCGCATCGCGACCCACGAGTTCGGCCTGCAGCCCACGACCGACTTCACGTCGCGAAAGCTGGACGTGGACGCCGCCGCGAACATGTGGTTCCGGGAGTCGGTCGCGTATCGAGGGACCGACCCGGTCGCGATCATCCAGGAGCACCTCCCGGCCGGCCGCTACCTCTCCGACGTGTCCCGAGAGCTCGCAGCGCGCGTCGAGGGCTACGCCGAGCAGGAGGGGACGTTGCTGCGGCTCATGGTCGCGGACCTCGGCCCCGTCTTCGAGGCGGCCGAGTGCGACGTCGCGGTCGGGACGGTCGGAGCCACCCGAGGGCAGCTCCTCGGGCTCAAGGCCAAGGACCCCGTGCTCGTCCTGACCCAGACCGCCCAGCTCTCGGGCACCCCCGCCTACCTCGCCAAGGTCGTCGTGTCGCCCGCGGCGGGGCCGCTCGCGATCGTCCAGACGTCCTCTGCCTGACCCCCACCCTTCGAAGGAGCCCTCGTGCCGACCGCAACCGCGTTGCCCCGGATCCTCGTCCTCGGCAGCATCAACCATGACGTCACGGCCCGTACCGATCGTCTCCCCGGGCCCGGAGAGACGATCGGCGACGGCGTGCTGTCCGCCCAGCCGGGAGGCAAGGGCGCGAACCAGGCCGTCGCGGCGGCCCGGCTCGGGGCGCCCACCCGCATGGTCGGGGCGGTGGGCACGGACAGCGCCGGGCAGGGCCTCGTCGCGGCGCTCGCGGAGGCAGGGGTGGGGACCGACGACGTCGCGCGCGTCAGCGCCCCCACGGGGACTGCGCTCATCGTGGTCGACGCCGCGGGCGAGAACCAGATCGCGGTCTGCGCGGGAGCGAACGGTGACGTCCGGCTGCCGTCGTCGGGGTTCGGCGGTTCCGACGTCCTCCTCGCGCAGCTCGAGATCCCGCTCGACGTCGTCGTCGCAGCAGCGAGCGCCTTCCCCGGCTACGTCGCGCTCAACGCCGCGCCGGCCCGCTCGCTGCCCAGCGAGCTGATCGACCGTGCGGACCTCGTGATCGTCAACGAGACCGAGTACGCGGCGATGCCGGAGGTGGCGTCGGCGCGACGGGTGGTGGTCACCTACGGCGGCGACGGGGCGGCCCTGGTGGAGCACGGCGTGGAGACGCTCCGTGTACCGGCCTACCGCACCGAGGTCGTGAACAGCGTCGGGGCGGGGGACGCCTTCTGCGCCGCACTGACGCTCTCCCTCGCTGCGGGCCTGCCCGCGGACCAGTCGCTGCGCCTCGCAGCGGCCGTCGGGTCCGACGCCGTCTCGCACGAGGCGTCACAGCCGCCCTTGCAGTCGTGGGACGACTACCGCCGCCGCACGTCCGCAGGGTGAGGCGACCGGACGGTGCAGGGCCAGGACCGGCGCCCGGCGCGCCCGGCCTCAGCCCCGCGCCGCCGCGATGTTGACGAGCCAGCTCACGCCGAACCGGTCGACGCACATGCCGAACGCGTCGCCCCACGGCGCGACCTCGAGCGGCACGGTCACGGTCCCGCTCGACGACAGCCTGTCCCAGTAGCCGCGCAGCTCGCCGTCGTCGGCCTGCTCCCCGCTCAGCGACACCGAGATGCTGGAGCCGGGCGAGTACTCCATCGAGCTCGGGGTGTCGGCGGCCATGAGCACCAGGCCGTTCGGCGCCTCGAGCTGGGAGTGCATGACCTTGTCCGCGTCGGCCGGGTCGTCGGCGGCCTGGAAGTCCGCGAACGTGCTGATCGTCAGCTCGCCGCCGAACACGTCGCGGTAGAACTCGATCGCCGCACGGGCGTCGTCCCGGAAGTTCAGGTACGGGTTGAGTCGAGTCGTCATGGGTGTCGCCTTCTCCGTCGCATCGTCAACGTCGCCGCGGAGCCGCGTCGTCGCGTCCTGTCGCCTCGTCGCCGCCGGTCACGGCCTGCCATCGGACCTGAGCGGCCCGGACGTGGTGCGCCCCGCGTGAGGAGGGGCGCACCTTCCAGTGTCCGCCCGGACGACCGGGACGCAAGAGGGGACGTCAGGCCTGCCCGCCGGGTGCGGCGGTGGGGGCGTCGGCGGGCGAGGCGCCCGCGAGGAGCAGGGCCTTCGAGCGACGGTCGACGCGCCACCACACGAAGAACCCGACGAGCGTGAACGCCCCGTAGAACACGTACATGAACGCGGACGCGTAGAAGCCTGCGTCGATCAGCAGGGGGACGCCCACGATGTCGACCGCGACCCAGATCAGCCAGAACTCGACCCAGCCCTTGGCCATGCCGTACGTCGCGAGCAGCGAGCCCATGAAGATCCACGCGTCGGCCCACACGGGCTCGTAGGACTCCAGCGCGCGGAAGATCGGTGTCAGCAGCGCGGTCCCGGCGACGAGCGCGACGACCAGGAAGACGCGCTGGCGCCACGTCGCCCACCGGGGCTCGACGGCGACGCCGTGGCTGTCGGCGTCGGCGACACCGAGGCGGTCGCGCGTCCGGCGCCACTGCACCCACCCGTACACGGACACGACGACGAACATGACCTGCCGTCCGGCCTGGCCGAGCAGGTTGACGGGGTTGGGCGTCGCGAACACCGCGCCCAGGAACACCGTGAGCAGCAGGAGGTTCCCGACGATCCCCACGGGCCAGGCCCAGATCTTGCGGCGCATGCCGCCGAGCGCGGACGCCAGCCCGAACCCGTTGCCCACGATCTCGCGCCACAGCAGGTGCTGGTCGCCGATCGTGAGCTGCGCGTCGAAGAGCGCGTGGATCAGGTCCATGGGGTGTTTCCTCGTCGTCCCGGGCACGGCGGCTCCGGGGTGAGGGCGGGCGGCGGGTCGGGGTGCCCGTACCGGGCTGCCCGACGGCGTCGCTCACCACGACGAGACCGGTCCCGCTGGTCACGGGTGGGCTCGACGGATCGTCGTGCCCGACCCGGCCGGGACGGCCGCGCCGCACGTGCTTCCTCCCATCCGGACTTTCACCGTCGGTCCTGGAGTTCCACCAGGTCAACCGCGCGTGGGCGCGGGTCGCGGACTGTCACCGCCGGCTCGGAATTGCACCGACCCCGGAGCACGTTCGTGCGTACTGCTTGCTGTGTGCTGCAACCTCTGATGCTACCCGCGCATTCCCGGGCCCCGTCGGTGCGGCGCTGAGTGCATGGTTCGGCGGCGACACGCCCGGCGAGTCGCGGCCGAGTCACGCACTCAGCGCGTCACGGACCGCACGCGCGACCTCGTCGGGGTCGGCGTCGGCGTCGAGCACGGTCACGACCACGCGGCGGGCCGGTGCGTCACCGGTCCGTGCGACGCCCTCGCCCGGGCCGCGTGCGGGTGACGTGGCCGCGGTGGTGGGCTCCGTCGTCGGGCCGGAGGGGTTGCGGGCCGCGCGGCGCAGGTCCGCGAACGCCTCCTCGAGCTCGGGGCGCAGGTCCTGGTCGGGGTCGCGCAGCCAACGGCGCAGGATCGCGTTGTGCACCGCGACGACCGACGCCGCGAACGCGACCGACGCGGTCGAGTTGCGGGTGTCCGCGGGCAGCGAGTCGCGCAGGTAGGACGTGAACGCGCGCTCGTAGCGGTGCGTCGTCACGAGCTCGCGGTCGCGCAGCGCGGGCACGTCCTGCAGGAGGCGGTGCCGCGCGACCGACGTCTCGCGCTGGCCCACGTGATGGTCGAACACGAGCCGCGCCGCCCTGCACACCTCGACGTACGGGTCGACGTTCTCGAGCTCTTCGGGGCTCACGCCGCGCGCCGCGGGACGGGTCTCGCCGAGCAGGACCACGACCGCGTCGAGCAGCAGCTCGTGGTCCGCGAAGACCACGTCCTCCTTGGAGCGGAAGCGGCGGAAGAACGTGGCCCGGCTGATCTGTGCGGCGTCGGCGATGTCCTCGACGGTCGTCTGCTCGTAGCCCTTGCGGGTGAACAGCTCGATCGCCGCGTCCACCGCCTGCGCGTGCGTGTTGCTTCGTGCGGCACTCATGGACGGGACGCTACACCGCACCTGTGGCAGGGGAGGCGCGGCGGGGGGACGGTGGGCGTGCTGCGTTCGTCAGGTGGTCGCCGGGTGGTCGCCGCGCGGTGGGCCCGACGGCGTCGCTACAGTGACGAGAGAGGCGGCGGCAGACGGCACGACCGGGAGGCGACGCGCATGACGGACGGCGACGAGGCCGCGACGGGCGGACCTGACGAGGGACGCGTCGAGGGCGCGCAGCACTCGTGGAAGGGTGCCGACCACCACGCCCAACGGGACGCCCTGAGCGACCGGTTCGCTCGCGGCGGCCCCGCGGACTTCCTGTACGGGGCCGTGGTGTCGGGGTTCATGCTCGCGGTCTCCAGCACGCACGACGCCTCGAGCGACTTCGTGATCCTCGCGGTCGCGGGCGTGCTCGTCGGGTACTGGGCCGCGCACGTGTACGTGTCCGCGATCGGCGGCCGCTTCCGCGACTCCGACCACACCATCACCGAGCGGCTGAGGCTCGCGACGTCCGAGGAGGTGTGGGTGCTGATCGGCGGGGTGCCGGCGCTCGCGGTCTTCCTGGTGGGGAGGCTGTTCGGGCTGGGCGTCACGGACTCCGCGCTGATCGCGCTGTGGTTCACGGTGCTGATGCTGGGGGTGGTCGGGCACCTCGCGGCGCACCGGGCGGGGGTGCGAGGCTGGGCGCTGACCGCGGAGACGGCCGTCGCGGCGGCGTTCGGGCTGGTCATCATCGGGCTGAAGACGCTGCTCCACTGAGCTGCACCGACCTGCGGTCGCCGAGGTAGACCCGCGCGCGCGAGGTAGACCTCCTGGGGGTCTACCTCGGCCGCACGGGTCTACCTCGGCGGGTGGTTGGCCGCTACCCCTTGGGCCGTATCAGCTCGCCGCACGCCAGCTCGACCGCGAGCGTGTTCCCCGGCGGTGCGAGCGGGCACGCCCACGCCGGGTCGTACGCGCACGACGGGTTGTACGCGAAGTTGAGGTCGACGACCAGGGGCGCGTCGCCGTCGGGCCCCGGACGCGACGACGCAGGCCCCAGATCCGCGCCCTTGATCGTGTCCAGCAGGTACCGCCCGCCGCCGTACGTCATGGGCGACCGGTCCTTGACCGGGACGAACAACCCGCCGCCGTACGAGCGCAACGCCCACACGTCGAGCGACCCCAGTGCCGGGAGGTCGAGGTGCCCGACGCGCTCGAACGGGACCACGCCGTCCGTACCCGTGGGGACGTCGAGCCGGGCGGCGTCGGGGGTGCCGCGCGCAGGGTCGGGCACGAGCGGCACCTCGAAGCGCAGCGACGCGTCGTACGGGCCGACCGGCACCCCGGTGAAGGCGGGCCGGTCCTCGGGCAGGACCGGCGACGCCGGGTGCTCCGCCAGGAGGTCGTCGCGCGACGCGACCCAGTACTCGTGCGCGGCCGCAGGGTCCTCGACGGCCAGGTCGCGGACGTGGGCGTACAGGTGCTGGACGCGACGGCGCCAGTCGACGACGTGCAGCTCGGAGATCATCTGGCCAGGGTGCCAGGCGGGAGGCCCACCGGCACCCTCTCAGGCGCGAGGGCCCGACGGGGTCGAGGTGCCCGCCACGTCGTGGTGGACCGCTAGCGTCAGGTCGCGCACGTAGGTCTGCGAGTCGCGTCGCAGCAGGGAGTGCTCGACCGGATCCCCCCACGGGACCCAGCCGTCCCGCTCGTAGAGGCTCACCGCCCCGGCGTTGTCCGCCAGGACGTGAAGCACGGCGCGGGAGTAGCCCTCTCGAACCAGCAGTCCGGTGACGTCCCGGAGTAGCCGGCGGCCGAGGCCCGCCCCCTGGGCGCGGGGAGCGACCGCGAGCAGGCCGAGCACCGCGGCACCCGGTGGGTCGCTCGCCAGGCCGCTGCCCGGCGGTGTTCCCACGGCGAACCCGACGACGTCGCCTCCGCGGTCCGCCGCGACCGTCCACGCGATGGTCCGGTCGAACTTCCCGCGGGCGCGAGCAGCGACACCGTCGACCTGTCGTCCGTCGCGGGCGGCACTCGCCTCGATCCACACCCCCAAGCACTGTTCGAGGTCGTCCTGGCGCCCAGGACGTAGGTCGACGAGGTCAGGCGCTGGGGTCACGGAACCGAACATAGTGGAGCGAGCCATGAGCGCCGAGCTTGCACCGTGCCCCCGCGGCCCCGGCCTAGAAGGTCGGCAGGAGCCTGAGCCACCCGAACGTGTACCGGAACGGCGAGCTCACCCCGGCCCACAGGACGCCCCACGCACCCGCGTGGTGCCTGACCGCCTCGACGACGTCGAGGACCAACGACGCCAGCAGGCCGAGGGCGAACAGACCGAGGAACGTGAAGACCACCGCGTCCGGGAAGTCGAGGAACAGGGCCACGACCATCGCGACGATCGTCAGCGCGGCGACCAGCGTGCTCAGGACGAACGACCACAGTCCCGGTGTCATCGGCTCGTCCGGCGCCGCGCTGTTCTTCCTGGCCATCGTCGTCTCCCCCTGGCCCCCGGGTGGTGCCGCGGAGCACAGCCTAGGGGAGCGGCCCGCTGCCGAGGGGCGCCCGGGCGCGGGCGGGGCGCTCAGTGGTGCAGCCGGTAGAACCGGAAGAAGCTGAACCCCTCGATCGGCAGGACCTCGACGCGTCCGAACCCGGCGTCGAGCGCGTACCGCTCGAGCGTCGCGGGCCGCATGACCGTGCCGGTGCCGACCGACGGCGAGGACGACAGCCCGTCCGGCAGGCACACGAACTGGCTGAACCCGTACATGAGCCGTTCCACCTCGTCGCCCGGCGCGGCGAACTCCTCGGCGACGGCCTCGTCCATGACGACCACGGCGCCGTCGGGCAGGACGGCTCGCCGGACCGCGGACAGGACCTCGACCGGGCGCGGCATGTCATGCGTGCACTCGAACGCGAAGGCCGCGTCGAGCGGCACGTCGGGTGGCAGGGTCGCGGCGTCCGCGACGTGGAACGCCACGCGGTCGGCGACGCCCGCGGCCTGCGCGTTCGCGCGGGCCATGGCGACCGAGGGGCCGTCGACGTCGTACCCGTCGAGCCGGGCCTGCGGGTAGGCGCGCGCGAGCGCGACGGTCGACCACCCCGCCCCGCAGCCCACGTCGGCGACGCGCGCGGTGGGCCGCGACAGGACCGCGTGCAGGTCCGGGACCCGACCGAGGGCCCCTGCGAGCTCGTGCTCGAACCACGGGCGGTTGAGGTCCGCCTGCGCCTCGCGCGCGTCGGCCCCGAGGCGCCCCCACGACACCCCGCCGCCGTCGCGGTACGCGTCGAGGAGCTCGTCGAACGTGCGCCCCACGGCCGCGAACAGCCGGGGCAGCGGTGTCACGTACGCGAGGCTGTGCTGGTCGGTCAGGACCTCGGCGGGGCCGGGCGGCAGGGCGTAGCGGCGCCGGGCGCCGTCGTGCATGCCCGACGGCGGAGCCTCGCCCTCCGTGGGGCCAGGTGCGTCGGGCGCCGCGAGCGTGAGGATCCCCGCGACCGCCTGGCCTTCCAGCCACTCGCGCGCGTACCTCTCCTGCGTCCCCGTCCGGGCCGCGAGCTCGGCCGAGGTCGCGGGGCCGTCGGCCGCGAGCGACCGGTACCAGCCCAGCCGGTCGCCCAGGTAGACCGAGAAGACGTCGAGCGCGCCGAGCGCCGAGGCGAACAACCGCTCCGCGAACTCCTCGGCTCCCGGGCTCTCGCCCGTCGAGCCGCCGGAGGTGCCTGGGGTGCTGGGGGTGCTGACAGGGACCTGTGGTGTCGTGGACATGACTGCTCCGTCCGTCGAGGACGCGGCGCTCGCGGTCGTCGTCGACGCGCGGACGCACGGACCACCTCCAGCGTAAATCCGTTGCGTCCCCGTGGGAGCATGCACAGCATGCTGGTCACCCTCACGACGACCGCCGGCGCGCCGGCCGGGTCCGTCGAGCACGGAGCCCCTCTGACGGACGCGACCGACCTCGGGTACCTGCTGCACAAGCACCCCGCGCGGGCCCAGTCGTTCGACCTGCCCGTCGGCACCGCGCACGTCTTCTACCCCGAGGCCGACGCGGCCCGGTGCACGGTCGCGCTGCTGCTCGAGGTCGACCCCGTGGGGATCGTGCGCAACAAGCGGTTCGGCGGGCGCGACGCCTTCTCCCTGGCCCAGTACGTCAACGACCGCCCCTACGCAGCCTCCTCGATGCTCGCGGTCGCGCTCGGGGCCGTGTTCCGCACCGCGATGACCGGACGCTGCGACTCCCGGCAGGCGCTCGCGGACGGCCCGGTCCCGCTCGAGATCCACGTCCCCGCGCTGCCCTGCCGGGGCGGCGCGGCGCTCGCCGAGCGGCTGTTCGAGCCCCTGGGCTGGACCGTCGAGGCGGCGCCCGAGCCGCTCGACCCGACCGTGCCCGAGTGGGGCGACTCGCGCTACGTCGACCTGCGCCTGAGAGGTACGGTCCGTCTCGCCGACGCCCTGCACCACCTCTACGTCCTGCTGCCCGTGCTCGACGACGCCAAGCACTACTGGGTCACGGGCGACGAGGTCGACAAGCTGCTGCGCGCGGGCGAGGGGTGGCTCGCCGACCATCCCGAGCGCGACCAGATCATGCGCCGCTACCTCGCGCACCAGCGCCGGTACGTCGAGGACGCGACCGACCGGCTCGTGACTCTCGACGGCGGCGCGGCTCCTGAGGACGCCCCCGTGGAGGGCGCCGCCCAGGCGCTCGACGCTCCCGCGGGCCAGGGCGCCGAGGGGAGCGGCGCCGTCGGGCAGGAGAAGGCACCCACGCTCGCCCGGCAGCGCGCCGAGGCCGTGGTCGCGGCCCTGCACGAGGTCGGGGCGCGCAGCGTCGTCGACCTCGGGTGCGGCGAGGGCGCGCTCCTGCGGCTGCTCGCCGCGGACCGCCGCTTCGTACGCGTGCTCGGCACGGACGTCGCCGCGCGCGAGCTCGAGAAGGCCGCGAGCCGGCTGCGGCTGGAGGACGCGAGCGACACCGAGCGCGAGCGCGTGCGGCTCGTGCAGTCCTCGCTCACGTACCGCGACGAGCGGATCGCGGGTTTCGACGCCGCGGTGCTCATGGAGGTGATCGAGCACGTCGACCCGCCGCGCCTCGGAGCGCTCGAACGGGTCGTGTTCGCCGAGGCGCGGCCGGGGACCGTCGTCGTGACGACGCCCAACGTCGAGTACAACGCGCTGTACCCGTCCCTGGGGGAGCACGGGCACCGGCACACGGACCACCGGTTCGAGTGGACGCGGGCAGAGCTCCAGGCCTGGGCCGACGGCGTCGCGCACCGCCACGGGTACGCCGTGACGTTCCGCGACGTCGGGCCGCAGGACGTGGGGCCGGGAGCGCTCGGGTCGCCGACGCAGATGGCGCTGTTCGTACGATCGACGGAGGCAGGGGCATGACCGAGCAGCACGTGACCAGCGCGGAACCGCGCGTCCTGCCCGTCCCCGAGCTCTCGCTCGTGGTGCTCGTCGGGGTTTCCGGGTCCGGGAAGTCGACGTTCGCGCGCGAACGCTTCGCCCCCTTCGAGGCCGTCTCGTCGGACTTCTGCCGGGGACTCGTCTCGGGCGACGTCAACGACCAGTCGGCGACGGCCGCGGCGTTCGAGGTGCTCGGGACGATCGTGAGCAAGCGCCTGGAGGCCGGGCACCTGACGGTCGTCGACGCGACCAACGTCCAGTCCGCGGCGCGCAAGGACCTCGTCGCGCTCGCGCGGGCGCACGACGTCCTGCCCGTCGCGATCGTGCTCGACGTGCCCGAGTCCGTCGCGATCGAGCGCAACAGGTCCCGCCCCGACCGCGACTTCGGCGACCACGTCGTCAAGCGTCAGCGCCAGGCGCTGCGCTCGTCGCTCAAGTCCCTGAACCGAGAGGGCTTCCGCAAGGTCCACGTGCTGCGCGGCGTCGACGAGATCGCGGCCGCCACGATCTCCCGCGAGCCGCTCCTCAACGACCTGCGGGCCGAGACCGGGCCGTTCGACGCGATCGGCGACGTGCACGGCTGCCGCGCCGAGCTCGAGACGCTGCTCGCCGAGCTCGGGTACGTCGTCGTGCGCGACGGCGCCGGCCGCCCGGTCGACGCCGCCCACCCCGAGGGGCGACGTGCGATCTTCCTGGGCGACCTCGTCGACCGCGGGCCCGACTCCCCGGGCGTCCTGCGGCTCGTCATGGGCATGGTCCGGGCGGGGCACGCGCTCGCGGTCCCCGGCAACCACGAGCACAAGCTCGTGCGCGCCCTCTCGGGACGCAACGTGACCGTCAGCCACGGCCTGGAGACGACGCTCGCGCAGCTCGCCGAGGAGACCGAGGAGTTCCGCAAGGACGTCGAGACGTTCTGCCGCGACCTCGTCTCGCACCTCGTGCTCGACGGCGGGCGGCTCGTCGTCGCGCACGCGGGCCTCAAGGAGTCGTACCACGGGCGCGCGTCGGGCCGGGTGCGCAGCTTCGCGCTCTACGGCGACACGACGGGGGAGACCGACGAGTTCGGGCTGCCCGTGCGCTACCCGTGGGCGAACGAGTACCGCGGCCGGGCCATGGTGCTCTACGGGCACACCCCCACGCCCGAGGCCGAGTGGGTCAACAACACGATGTGCCTCGACACGGGCGTCGTGTTCGGCGGGAAGCTGTCGGCGCTGCGCTACCCGGAGAAGGAGCTCGTCTCGGTGCCCGCGGCCCAGGTCTACTACGAGCCGGCACGCCCGTTCCTGCCCGAGGCGGGGGCCGACGAGGGCGGCGAGGCCGCGCGCCCGCAGCGAGACCCCGACGTCCTCGACGTGACCGACGTGCTCGGCCGCCGGTCGGTCGTCACGGGTACGCGCGGACGCATCACGATCCCCGAGGAGAACGCCGCCGGCGCCCTGGAGGTCATGAGCCGGTTCGCGACCGACCCGCGCGCGCTGCTGTACCTGCCGCCGACCATGAGCCCGGTCGCGACGTCGCAGCGCCCCGGCTTCCTCGAGCACCCCGAGGACGCGTTCGTGGCGTACGCGGGCGACGCCGTCGGGCAGGTCGTGTGCGAGGAGAAGCACATGGGCTCGCGCGCCGTGGTCCTCGTGTGCCGCGAGGCGTACGGGGCCTCGGCCCGGCGCTTCGGGGTCGACGTGCAGCCGGGCGGGCGCGGCGTCGCGCACACGCGCACGGGTCGCCCCCTCTTCTCCGGCCCGACGGCGCAGGCTCTCCTCGAGCACGTCGCGAAGGCCCTCGACGGGGCCGGGGTGTGGGACGAGCTCGGTGCCGACTGGGTCCTGCTCGACGCCGAGATCCTGCCCTGGTCCGCGAAGGCCGACCAGCTCATCCGCGACCAGTACGCGAGCGTCGGGGCTGCGGCCCGGGCCGTCATGCCCGCGGCGCTCGCGGCGCTCGACGCGGCCGTGGCACGTGGTGTCGAGGTCGCGGACCTGCGGGCGCGCACGGCGTCGCGCGCCGAGGACGCCGAGCGGTACACGCAGGCGTACCGGCGCTACCGCTGGCCGGTCGACGGCCTCGACGGCGTGCAGCTCGCACCGTTCCAGGTGCTCGCGAGCGGGACGAGCGCGGCCGGCGAGAGGGCGGGTGCCACCTACGCGACCCGTGACCACCTGTGGCACCTGGGCATCGCCGACCGGCTCGTCGAGGTCGACCCTGTCCTGTTCCGTCCGACGCGTCGGCTCGTCGTCGACCTCGACGACGACGCCTCGCGCGAGCAGGGTGTCCGGTGGTGGGAGGAGATGACCGACGCGGGCGGCGAGGGCATGGTCGTCAAGCCGCTCGCGAACCTGGTGCGCGGCCCCAAGGGGCTCGTCCAGCCGGGGCTCAAGGTCCGCGGCCGCGAGTACCTGCGGATCATCTACGGCCCCGAGTACACCCAGGCGCACCACCTGGAGCGGCTCCGGGTCCGGTCGCTGGGGCGCAAGCAGTCGCTCGCGCTGCGCGAGTACGCGCTGGGTCTCGAGGCGGTCGAGCGCGTGGTCGCGGGCGAGCCGCTGTGGCGGGTCCACGAGGCCGTCTTCGCGGTCCTGGCGCTCGAGTCGGAGCCGGTCGACCCGCGGCTGTAGCGACGTGCCAGGACGAGCGTGACCTCCAGGTCACGCTCGTCCTGACAGATGTGCCCGGGTGTCGCCTGGCTACGATGGGCCGATGCCCGCTCCGCGTCGCAGCGCTCGCCCTCCCCGCACCGGAGGGCCCTCGTGAGCGAGACCGTCGAGACCGATGTCGAGCGCATCCCGCACGGCTACCTGCTCACCACGCTCACCTACGACGTCGACGATCCTGTGACGTGGCCGCAGCACCGGCACGACGAGCACGAGCTGCTCTGGTCGGACGGTGGCATGGCGCGGCTCGAGGCCGAGGGTCGGATGTGGGCCATCCCGCCCTCGCTGGCAGTGTGGGTGCCCGCGGGCACCGTGCACACGGCCTCCGCGGAGCGCGGTGCGCAGGTGCGCGCGACCTACTTCGTCGACGCCGAGCCCAACGTGCACGCGATGCCGCGCACGGTGACCGGGGTCGCGATGATCGAGCCGCTGCGGGTGCTGCTCGCGCACAACCTGCAGCGCCATCTCGACGACGACGCTCGGATGCGGCTGCAGCGCGTCATCCTGGACCTCCTCGTGCCCGCGCCGCAGGAGTCGTTCGACCTGCGGATGCCACGGAGCCCGCACCTGCACATGGTCGCCAGCGCCGTCCTGGCCGATCCCGCGGACAAGCGCACCACCGCGGCCTGGGCCTACGAGTGCGGCCTGCACGAGCGCACGCTGGCACGCCAGTTCGAGGCGGAGACGGGCATGACGTTCACGCAGTGGCGGATCCTCGCGCGACTCCAGCTCGCGGTCCGGGAGCTGACGGTCGGGAGCTCGATCGTGTCCGTTTCGCGCAAGATCGGCTATCGCAACCCCTCGACCTTCATCGAGCACTTCCGGGCGCTCACCGGCCGGACACCGGCCGAATATGCGCGGGGTGAGCAGACCGCAGCGGCTCCTGGCTGAGGTGCGGTGGTACCGAAAGCGGTATCCGACGTCCTCAATCCGGCACACCCGGTCGGCTACGTTAGGCCAGGCAACCCTAACTAGTGCCTGACGGACCTGCGTCGGGCATTCTCGTGCCCGACAGGAGTCCCATGTCTTCCCTTGCCCCCGTGCCCGCGACCCGCAGCGTGCGGCGCACTCTCGGTGCCCTGGCGGCCTCAGCCGCCGTCCTCGCCCTCGCTGCCTGCAGCGGTGCGGCCTCACCTGCCGAGGGGAAGGAGGGGACCCGCGTCTACGAGAGCGAGTTCGGCCCCGTCGAGCTGCCCGAGACCGTCGAACGCATCGTCTCGGTCGACTTCTACACCCCTGCTGTCCTGCTGGACCTCGGTGTCACACCCGTCGGGGTCGTCAACAGCTACTTCACCGACACCGAGGGCGCCGGCATCCCGCTCGAGTACTCCGAGGCGATCCGCGACTCCGACGCCGAGTCGATCGGCGAGTACTACGAGCTCAACCTCGAGGCCATCGTGAAGGCCGACCCGGACGTCGTCCTCGCGACGCAGGACTTCCTGCCGCTCGACGACCCCCTGCGCGCCGAGATCGAGAAGATCGCCCCGATCATCACCTTCAACGCGCGGGACGGGGAGGCGTGGCGGACCCGCGCGACGGAGCTCGCGACGATCCTGGACAAGACGGCCGAGATGCAGCCCCTGGTCGACGACTACGAGGCCAAGCGTGACGCGATCGCGGCGAAGTACCCCGTGCTCCTCGGCGACTACGCGGTGACCGTGTTCGGCCCGGAGCCCGACGAGTGGGGCACCTACGCCGACACGCACTTCCTGACGCCCATCCTGCGCGACCTCGGTGCCACGTTCCGCGAGCAGCAGGACGACGAGATCACCGAGGACGGCTTCCCCCAGTGGTTCTCGTACGAGGAGCTCGGACGCATCGCTAACGCCGACGTCATCTTCATGCGCAACGGCGTCTCCGCGGAGCAGCGCGCGACGCTCGACGCCAACACCATCTGGCAGAACCTCCCGGCCGTCCAGAGCGGCCTGGTGTTCGAGTACATCGAGCTGGGGCCCACAGGCTCCTTCGGCTGGGCCCTGCAGAACCTCGACGACCTCGACGCGCTGCTCGGACAGGTGCAGGCCGCGATCGACGCCCAGGCCTGATGGACGACCTGCCCACCGCAGAGCTGACGCGCACCACCCGGCCCGAGCCGGACCTGGTGCGCGTCGGCGCCGACCGCGCCGCTCCTCCGGGACCGGATGCGACCGGCCCCGTCTCCGGTCCCACCGTCCCTGCGACGGCCGTGGCGCTGACCAGGGGGCTGTTCCTCGTCGGCACCCTGGCCCTCCTGGTCGCGGTGTTCCTGCTGAGCCTGTGGGTCGGTGCCCGCGGCCTCGGGTTCACCGAGGTCTGGCAGGTGCTGTGGCACGCCGACGGCAGCGAGGCCTCGTACATCGTGCACGAGATGCGCGTGCCGCGCGCCCTCCTCGCCCTGCTCGTCGGGGCAGCGCTGGGCGTCGCGGGCGCCCTGATCCAGGCGCTGACGCGGAACCCCCTCGCAGACACCGGCATCCTCGGCGTCGGCGCAGGGGCGAGCTTCGCCGTCGTCGTCGGTGTCGCGTTCTTCGGGGTGACGGCCCTCTCCCAGTACCTGTGGTTCGCGTTCGGTGGCGCGATCGTGGTCACCGTCCTCGTCTACGTGCTCGGGTCGGTCGGGTCCGTCGGCGCGACCCCGGTGCGCCTGACCCTCATCGGCGTCGCGCTCGGGGCCCTCCTGGGCGGCTTCTCGTCCGGCATCACCATGCTCAACCCGGACAGCTTCGACGACATGCTGCGCTGGAGCGCGGGTTCTCTCGCCGGCAGGGGGCGCTCCACCCTGGAGGTCGTGGCGATCCCCATCGCGCTCGGCCTGCTGCTCGGGCTCGTGTCCGCGCGCCCCCTCAACGCCATCTCGCTCGGCGACGACCAGGCGCGCTCGCTCGGCGCGAACGTCGTCCGGACACGCGTGCTCGTGATCGTCGCGGTGACGCTCCTGGCGGGGGCCGCGACCGCCGCCGCCGGACCGGTCGGTTTCGTCGGGCTCATGGTGCCGCACGTCGTCCGGTGGTTCACCGGGCCCGACCAGCGCTGGATCATCCCGTTCTCGGCGTTCGGTGCGGCCCTGCTGCTCCTCGCCTCGGACGTGCTCGGACGCGTCCTGCTCGCACCGCAGGAGCTCGAGGTCGGCATCGTGACCGCCGCGGTCGGCGCGCCGGTGCTCATCGCCCTCGCCCGCCGCACGAAGGCGAGCGGGCTGTGAGCGCGCGCACCGAGGTCCCGCCCGTGGGCGTGGAGACGGACGTCGACCTCGGGCACCGGATGCTCGCGGTGCACGGGGAACGCTGGTCCTTGAGGGCGTCGCTGCGCGCGGTGCTCGTCGTCCTCGTGCTCGTCGCCCTGGCCGTCGTGGGGATCCTGTTCTCGATCTCGACGGGCACGTACGACCTCCCGCTGGCCGACGTCGTCGCGGGGCTGCTCGGGACGGCCGACGAGGGGACCGTGCTCGTGGTGCGCGAGTGGCGGCTTCCGCGAGCACTGCTGGCTGCGCTGTTCGGGCTGGCGCTCGGCGTGAGCGGCGCGGTGTTCCAGTCCATCACCCGCAACCCGCTGGGGTCGCCCGACGTCATCGGGTTCTCGTCGGGCTCCTACACCGGCGCCCTGGTCGTGCTGCTCGTCACCGGGGGCGGGTACGTCGCTGTCGCCGTCGGTGCGCTGACGGGAGGCGTCCTCACGGCGCTCGCGGTGTTCCTGCTCGCCTACCGCCGCGGTGTGCAGACGTTCCGGCTCATCATCGTCGGGATCGGCGTCTCGGCGTTGCTCGCGGCGCTGAACACGTACCTCATGCTCAAGGCGGCCCCGGGCGAGCAGCTGACCGCCGCGGTGTGGGGCAGCGGATCCCTCAACGGCCTCACGGTCGACACGCTCGTCCCCGTCCTCGTCGTCCTCGGGGTGTTGCTGGTCCCGGTGCTGGTGCTCGCCCCTGCGCTGCGGGTGCTCGAGGTCGGCGACGACGCAGCCGGTTCCCTCGGGGCGCGGCCCACCACCGTGCGCCTGGTGGCCGTCGTCCTCGGGGTCGCGCTGGTCGCCCTCGTCACCGCGTCGGCCGGACCCATCGCGTTCATCGCGCTCGTCGCGCCCCAGATCGCCCGTCGCCTGACCCGCTCGGCGGGCGTCGGCCTCGTCGCCGCTGGGGCGACAGGCGCCGTGCTGCTCGTCGCGAGCGACTTCCTCGGCCAGCGGCTGTTCGCTCCGATGCAGCTCCCCGTCGGCATCGTGACCGTCTCCGTCGGCGGCCTGTACTTCGTGTGGCTCCTCGTCCGCGAGACCAGGCGCCGATGACCACCCTTCCTCAGGAGGACCTCTCTCTCGTGCTCGACACCGCATCCCTCGCCCCTGCCCGCCTGCACGCCGACGGTGTGACGATCGGCTACGACCGGCACGTCGTCTCCGAGGAGCTGGACGTCCGCATCCCCGACGGCTCCTTCACCGTCATCGTCGGGCCCAACGCGTGCGGCAAGTCCACCCTGCTGCGCGGCCTCGCGCGGTTGCTCAGGCCGGCGTCGGGGAGCGTGGTGCTCGACGGGCGCGCCATCCAGGCGATGCCCGCGAAGGTGTTCGCCCGGGAGGTGGGGCTGCTCCCGCAGACCTCGCTCGCGCCCGACGGCATCGTCGTCGCCGATCTCGTCTCGCGGGGGCGCTACCCGCACCAGGGGATCATCCGGCAGTGGTCGCCGCAGGACGCGCGTGCCGTGGCGTCGGCCCTCGCCGCGACGAGCACGACAGAGCTGTCCGCACGGCCCGTCGACGAGCTCTCGGGTGGCCAGCGGCAGCGGGTGTGGGTCGCCATGGCCCTCGCGCAGGAGACGCCGATCCTGCTCCTCGACGAGCCGACGACCTTCCTCGACATCGCCCACCAGATCGAGCTGCTGGAGCTGTTCCGCCGTCTGCACCGTGAGGGACGCACCCTCGTCGCCGTCCTGCACGACCTGAACCACGCCGCCCGGTACGCGACGCACGTCATCGCGATGAAGGACGGGCGGGTCGTGGCGGAAGGGCCGCCGCGAGACATCGTGACGGTCGAGCTCGTCCGGGAGGTCTTCGGCCTGGAGTGCATGGTCGTCCCGGACCCTGCCGTGGGCAGCCCGTTGGTGGTCCCGCTCGGCACGGCCGCGCAGGACTGAACGTGCCAGGACGAGCGTGACCTCCAGGTCACGCTCGTCCTGGCAGATGTGTGTCGGAGGTCAGCCCAGCGTCGAGAACGAGCTCAGCGCAAGCGCCGAGAACAACGCGATGGCCACGAGGACCGAGCCGGCGACGAGCCAGCCGTTCGCGCGCTCGGACGGGTCCGACGACGCGCCGGGGCGACGTTCCTGCGGGTGGGGCGCTCCGCCGTCGGGCCGCGAGGTGGGGGAGGAACCCGCAGGGCGAGCCGACGAGCGCGCGCGGCGGGCCGTCGTGTCGTGGCCGCGGAGTGCGACGCGGATCGGCGTCGAGGTCGTGACCTGCGTGGTCATGGCTTCCTCCCCAGGAAAGTTGGCCGCCCTCGCTGTCGCGGGGCGTGCCACCAGTCTCTTCGGGGCGGGGGTGCGGGCACATCGGCCCTCCGAACCATCCTCGGCGGGGGTCTCGTCCTCCCGGAGGATGACGGGCGCCCGTCGGATGGGGGACATCCCTTCCGGGACGCCCCTGAGCCGGGGTTCCGGGGTCAGCGCGGGGCGTTGCGCTGGTGGTCGATGCGCTGCAGGTAGCGGATCTCGCGGAAGCCTACCGCCACGGCGACGAGCAGCGGGAACCAGGCCCAGGTGCGCCCTCTGAGCAGCGAGAACAGGCTCACCAGCCCCACGACGACGCAGCCGAGCACGGTCAGCAGGCTCGCCCAGCGGACGTTCTTCATGTGGTCCTCGACTTCTCGGTGCGGTGCGCCAGGGCGGGGGGTGAGGCGGGGGACTGCGTGGAGGGTGCGAGCACGACGCCCTCGATGCTGCGGACTGCCATGCGCAGCGCGTCGCTGCGCGAGGTGCAGTCCTCGGTCATGACCGACCAGGCGTTGAACAGCGTCCACCAGACGGTGCGCTGGTCCCACGAGATCGTGAGGGTCCGGTCGAACACGCCGTCCTGCTGCCCGCGAGCGAACAGGTCGCGGACGGGGGCCTCGGCGGTGTCGCTCTCCTGCCAGAACGCCTCGTCGTCGGCGAGCAGCGGGTCGGCGAACAGCAGCATGTACCAGGGGCCCAGGTCGAAGTACTCGATCACGAGGCGGCGCAGCGCGGCGGCGGGGGCGCCGTCGTCGAGCCGTGCGGCGCGGATCGCGGCGCGCGTGCGGTCGAGGGCCTCGTCACCGACGGCGCGCATCAGGTCGGCACGCTCGGGGAAGTAACGGTGCAGCGTGCTGCGTCCGACCTGCGCGGCCTGGGCGACCTCACCGAGCGACGCCGCAGCGTTCGAGCTGAGCACCGAGACCGCGGCGTCGAGGATCGCTCGCCGTGTCCGGGCGCGCGCGCCCGTGGCGGGGGCGTCGTGCGGAGCGCCGTCGCTCGCCTCGCCCGGTGCGGCGGCGGTGTCGCTTGCTGTCACGTGCTCAGCGTAGCCGCCATCTCATGGGACGCCTCTTGTCGAAAATGGGACACCCGTGTTCCACTGGAACATGGCCGACACCGATCCCGCGCCGACGACCCAGCTGACCCGGCCGACGCCGGCAGCCCAGGCGACCGAGCCCACGCAGGACCCGCCGACCGAGCCCAAGGGGCCGCTGCTCCCACGCCTCAAGATCCTCTGGACGTTCGTCACCCCCCACCGCAGGACGCTCGCCGTCGGGCTCGTGCTGGGCCTCGGGACGACGGCCGCGAGCCTCGCGACCCCCATGGTCATCAAGGCCGTGCTCGACACCCTGGGCACCGGAGCCTCGCTCGTCCCGGCCGTGAGCCTGCTCGTCGGCCTGCTCGTCGTGGGCCTCGTCCTGGGCATGTGGCAGTGGATCCTGCTCGGCGCGCTCGCCGAGCGCGTCGTGCTCGACGCCCGCACCTCGATGGTCCGCCGCTTCTTCCGCGCCAAGGTCGGGGCGCTCGGTTCACGCCCCACGGGCGAGCTCGTCACGCGCGTCACCTCTGACACGGTCCTGCTGCGCGAGGCGGCGTCGTCGAGCATCGTGAGCCTCGTCAACGGCGTCGTGAGCCTGGTCGGCACCGTCGTCCTCATGGCCGTGCTCGACATGGTGCTGCTCGGGACCACGCTCGCCGCGATCGTCGTCATCGGCATCCTCGTCGGCCTCCTCATGCCGAGGATCGCCAAGGCCCAGGAGCAGGCGCAGGAGTCGCTCGGCCGGCTCGGCGGCGTCCTCGAGGGCGGGCTGCGGGCCCTGCGCACCATCAAGGCGAGCCGCGCCGAGGAGCGTCAGATCGACCGCGTCGTCGCCGACGCCCAGGACTCGGCGCGCCACAACCTCAAGGCCGTGCGCACCGGGGCCGTCGCGTGGACCATCGCGGGCGGCGGCATCCAGCTCGCGATCATCGTGATCCTCGCGCTCGGCGCGTGGCGCGTCGACCAGGGGCTCCTCGCGGTCTCGAGCCTCGTCGCGTTCCTGCTCTACGCGTTCCAGATCGTCGACCCCGTCACGACCCTCACCCAGAACGTCACCGAGCTCCAGGCGGGTATCGCGGCCGCGGGCCGCATCCGCGAGGTCGAGGCCATCGAGGTCGAGGAGCCCGAGCGCACCTCCGGCGCACCCGGGCGAGACGCTGCGGGGGGCCGCGCGCCGTCGTCGGGCACGAGGACCCCCCTGCCCGACGGCGCCGCGCACCACCCGCCGCACCTCACCCACGCGGAGGACGAGCCGCCCGTGCTCGCGTTCCAGGACGTCGCCGCGCGCTACCTGCCCGGCGGCGAGCCGGTCGTGCGCGACCTGACGTTCGAGGTGCCGCGACGAGGGCAGGTCGCGATCGTCGGGCCGTCGGGGGCCGGGAAGACCACGACCTTCTCGCTGCTCCTGCGCTTCCTCCAGCCCGAGTCCGGGACCCTGCTGCTCGACGGTCGGCCGTACGCCGACTACACGTTCGACGAGGTGCGCTCACGCATCGCGTACGTCGAGCAGGAGACACCCGTCGTGCCCGGCACGATCCGGGAGAACCTCCGGCTCTCCGACCCGGACGCGTCCGAGGACGCCATGTGGGACGCCCTCGCCAAGGTGCGCCTCGACGCCAAGGTGCGCTCGCTCGAGGACGGGCTCGACACCTCGCTCGTCGGGACCACCGTCTCGGGCGGCGAACGCCAGCGCGTCGCCCTCGCCCGCGCGGTGCTGCACGCACCCGAGGTCCTGCTGCTCGACGAGGCCACGGCCCAGGTCGACGGCCTCACCGAGGCCGCGGTCCACACCGTGATCGAGGACCTGTCGCGCGACCGCGCCGTCGTGACGATCGCGCACCGGCTCTCGACAGTGATCGACGCCGACCTGATTCTCGTCATGGAGGACGGGCGAGTGCGGGCCCGCGGCTCGCACGCCGAGCTGCTCGCGGCGGACGAGCTGTACCGCGACCTTGTGGCTGCGCTGCGGATCTCGACCGAGGTGCGCACGGACGGAGAGGCGGCCGGCGAGACGTTCGAGGGCGAGGCGGGCGCCGAGCAGGCGGGGACCGAGGCGCCCTCGGGCGTCGAGGTGCGCTGAGGCCCGGGCCGCGCGCCGCTCAGCCGAGCTGCGCGAGCCCCTCGACGGCGATCCTCTCGAACGTCGCGCGGTCGGCCGCGAACTGCGAGCCGGTGATGGGCCAGTGCAGGACGATCTCCGTGATCCCCTGCTCACGGTAGGCGGCCGCGGTCTCGACGAACGCGTCGACCGAGTCGAGCGGCCGGTCCGGCGTGAACCCCGTCAGGAGGATGCGCTCGATGCCGGCAGGGTCGCGCCCGGCCTCCGCGCACGTCGCCTCGAGACGGGTGACCTGGGCACTCACGGCGGCGCGCGACGCGGCCGGCGTCCCGTCCTCGCCCACGGCGGCGTCGCCCGTCGTGACCCACGCCTGCCCGTACCGCGCGGCGAGCCGCAGCCCGCGGGGCCCGGTCGCGGCGATCGCGAACGGGATGCGCGGCGACTGGACCGGGCCGGGGATCGTCCGGGCCTCGTGCGCGCGGTAGTGCCCCTCGTCGTGCGTGACGACGGGCTCCGTCAGGAGGCGGTCGAGCAGGGCGGTGAAGTCCCGCAGCCGGTCCGCGCGCTCGCGCGCCGACCACCCGTCGCCGCCCAGGACCGTCGCGTCGAAGCCCGTGGTGCCCGCGCCGAGCCCGAGCGTGATGCGCCCGCCCGACAGGTCGTCCAGCGTCATGAGGTCCTTGGCGAGCGTCACGGGCTCGCGGAAGTTCGGCGACGTCACGAGCGTCCCGAGCCGCATCCGCTCGGTGACCCCGGCCGCCGCCGCGAGCGTGGGCAGCGCGCCGAACCACGGGCCGTCACGGAAGCTGCGCCACGACAGGTGGTCGTACGTGTAGGCCGCGTGGAACCCGAGGTCCTCCGCTCGGCGCCAGACGTCGCGCCCCTCGGACCAGCGGTAGATCGGCAGGATCACGGTGCTCAGTCGCATGGTCCGACCCTACGTGCCCGCGGGCCGCCCGGCCCGGCCCGGCCCGGCCCGGCGAGGCCCGGCCCGGCGAGGCCCGGCCCGGCGAGGCCCGATCCGGCGAGGCCCGGCTCGAACCGGACCGCGGACCTGTGATGTGCTGGTGGCAGTCCCGTCCACGCACCACCGGAGGTCCCCATGGCAGTCGTCGTCAACGTGTCCCACCGCTTCCCGCGCACCGGCTCGCGAGCCGAGCAGCTCGCGGTGGTCCGGGGCGACTGGCCCGTGCCCGAGGTCGACAACCCCGAGGCCTTCGCCGACTCCGACGACGCGCAGGAGCTCCTCGACGCGGCGGACGTGCTGATCGCCGCGGCGGGCAACGAGGTCGTCGACGTCCAGCGCATCACGGGGCTCCAGGTCGACGAGGGCGGGCACGTGCGCTTCGAGACGGTCGACGAGCCGGTGCTCGTCGGGATGATCGGGCAGCGTCTGCGGGCGGGTGCCGCCTGGGAGCCGGGCGAGAGCTGGCCCGTGAAGCTCGCCGACGCCGCGGGGGCCGTGAGCGAGTACCTCGAGCTCGTCGGGGAGCCGGGCCGGGGAGACGGCGAGCCGGCGCGTGTCGACGCACCGGGAGTCCCGGGCGTGGGGGCGGCGGCGGACGACCCTTCCGACGGCCTCGAGCTCGGCGGGTTCCGCCTGGTCCTGGGCGCCGACGGGAACCTCGTGGTCACGGCGCCGGCGGGCCGCTCGGTGACCGTGCTCGCCGCGCACGAGGGCTGAGCCGGGGCGTGGGGGAGCGCGACCACGGCACCCTGGGCGGCATGGCAGGGTGGAGGCCATGACGATCGACCTCCGCATCTTCACCGAGCCCCAGCAGGGCGCCACCTACGACGACATCCTCGCGGTCGCACGAGCGACGGAAGAGCTCGGCTACGACGCCTTCTTCCGCTCCGACCACTATCTCGTCATGGGGGACGGTGACGGGCTGCCCGGACCGACCGATGCCTGGACGACGCTCGCGGGTCTCGCCCGCGAGACGAGCCGCATCCGCCTGGGCACGCTCGTGTCGTCGGCGACGTTCCGGCACCCGGGCGTCCTGGCGATCCAGGTCGCTCAGGTCGACCAGATGTCGGGCGGCCGCGTCGAGCTGGGCCTGGGCGCGGGCTGGTTCCCGCAGGAGCACTCGGCGTACGGCATCCCGTTCCCGGCCAAGCGGTTCGGGATCCTCGAGGAGCAGCTCGCGGTGATCACCGGTCTGTGGGAGACGCCCGTGGGGGAGCGGTTCGACTTCGCGGGCGAGCACTACACGCTCACGGACTCCCCGGCGCTGCCCAAGCCTGCGCAGTCCCGCGTGCCGGTCATCGTGGGCGGGCACGGGCCGCGTCGCACGCCGGCGCTCGCGGCGCGCTACGCGACCGAGTTCAACGTCGCGTTCCCCGACCCCGGCGTGCTGGGCGACCGCATCGAGAACGTCCGCGTGGTGTGCCAGGACGCGGGCCGCGACCCCGACGACCTGATCTTCTCGGCGGCGTTCGTGGTGTGCGTGGGCAAGGACGAGGCCGAGTTCCGTCGCCGCGCGGAGGCGATCGGCCGCGACCCCGAGGAGCTGCGCACGAACGGCATCGCGGGCACTCCCGCGGAGGCCGCGGACAAGCTCGCGGCTGCGAGCGAGCAGGGCGCGACGCGCTTCTACCTGCAGGTCCTGGACCTCGCGGACCTCGACCACCTCGAGCTGGTCGCGCGCGAGGTCAGGCCGCAGCTGAGCTGACCCCGCCCTCCTGCCCGACGGCGGAGCCCACCTTCTTCCCGAGGGCGCGCTCCGCCGTCGGGCGTCGTGGGGTGGGTGGTGAGGCGGCCACGGGCCGGGAGCCGGGGCAGGGCTGTGGGACGGGGCTGTCCACGACGTACCGGTCGGTAACGACGGGGGCGCGCGCGGCAGTACCCTTCCCTTCGGCACTTCACCAAAACTTCACGAACGGAGCCCCCCCATGGCAGCACTCGGCTGGAAGATCCACGGAGACGGGAAGCGCGTCGAACCCGGCGCCGTGGTCAGCACCGACGAGCGCCTGAGCTGGCCCCGCACGATCGGGATCGGCATGCAGCACGTCGTCGCGATGTTCGGTGCGACGTTCCTCGTCCCGCTCCTGACGGGCTTCTCACCCGCGACGACGCTGTTCTTCTCCGCGATCGGGACCATCGGGTTCCTGCTCATCACGCGCAACAGGCTCCCCAGCTACCTCGGGTCGAGCTTCGCGTTCATCGCTCCCATCACCGCCGCGACCGCCTCCGGGGGGCAGTCGGTCGCCGTCGGCGGGATCCTGGTGACCGGTGTCGTGCTCGCACTCATCGGTGTCGTGGTGCACTTCGCGGGACCGCGCTGGATCGACATCACGATGCCGCCCATCGTGACCGGCACGATCGTCGCGCTCATCGGCCTCAACCTCGCGCCCGCGGCGTGGAACAACTTCAAGCAGTTCCCCGTCACGGCCGTCATCACGCTGGCCTCGATCATCCTCATCACGGTGCTCTTCAAGGGCATCGTCGGGCGCCTCGCGATCCTGCTCGGCGTGATCGTCGGGTACGTCGTCGCGACGATCCGCAGCGAGGTCGACTTCACGCCCGTCGCCAAGGCCGCCTGGTTCGGCCTGCCCGAGTTCGTGACCCCCACGTTCGACGTCGCCGTCCTCGGCCTGTTCGTCCCGGTCGTGCTCGTGCTCGTCGCGGAGAACGTCGGCCACGTGAAGTCCGTCGCAGCCATGACGGGCAAGAACCTCGACGACCTCACGGGCCGCGCGCTCTTCGCCGACGGCCTCGCGACGACGTTCGCGGGCATCGGCGGCGGCTCGGGCACCACGACGTACGCCGAGAACATCGGCGTCATGGCGGCCACCCGCGTCTACTCGACCGCGGCCTACTGGGTCGCGGGCGCCACGGCCCTGCTGCTGAGCATGTCGCCCAAGTTCGGGGCGCTCATCGCGACGATCCCCGCAGGTGTCCTCGGCGGCGCGACGACCATGCTCTACGGCATGATCGGCATCCTCGGTGCGCGCATCTGGGTGCAGAACAAGGTCGACTTCTCCGACCCGGTCAACCTGACCACGGCGGCCGTCCCGCTCATCGTCGGCATCGCGAACTTCACGTGGGTCGTCGGCGACGTGACGTTCGAGGGCATCGCCCTGGGCACCGCGTCGGCGCTCGTGATCTACCACGTCATGCGCAACATCGCGCGGTGGCGCGGGACGTCCCAGGAGCCCGCGAGCCCGGCATCGGTGCCGGGTGGCACGGAGGTGGCGGAGCGCTGACCCTCGTGCCGCCCCGAGGTCGGTCAGGCGAGGTCTGCGACCTGCCCGACCTCGGGTCCGGCTCCCGGAGACCGGGCGGCTCTAGAGCTTGAGCCCCAGCACGTAGCCCTCGTCCGTCGGGACCCGCTCGAGGCCGAGGTGCTCGTAGAAGCCGATCGCCGACGTGTTCGTCTCCGAGACCCCCAGGTGGACCCCCTGGACACCGCGCTCCCGGAGCGTGTCGAAGAACACCTCGAGCAGCCGGCGCCCGTTGCCGCCGCCCTGGGCCGCGGGCAGCAGGTCCACGTGGAGGTGCGCGGGGAACAGGTCGAGCACCGCACGGTCCGCAGTCGACGGCCGGTGCAGGGCGTGCACCAGGCAGGCGTCGTCGGTGTCCGACGCGAACGAGCCCTCCGGGTAGCGGGTGCGCAGGCCCGGCCACCAGTCCCGCTCGCAGCGTTCCTCGAACACCGCGGTGTCCACCGTGCCCACGACGTACCCGAGCGCGCCCGACCCGTCGTCGACCACGAACGCGAGGTCCGGCTCGAACGCCAGGTACGCCCCGAGGTAGATCTCGCCGAGCAACCGGGGGTCGCGATACCTCGCCGTGGCGTCACCACCGTCGGCACCGGTCCGCAGGCAGATGTCGTACAGGCGGTCGACCTCGCGGGGGTCGGTCGTGCGAGCAGGGCGGATCGGGAGGGAGACCATCGTGTGCCGGACCGTTCGAGAGCAGGGAGAAGAGGCGCCGCGCCCAGACAGTAGTCGCGAACCCGTCTCAGGGCCACCGGTCGAGCAGGCGGCCGCAGAGTGCGTCAGCCTCCGACGGCGGGGGCCTCGTCGGCAGGGGCGACGTCAGCGGGAGCCTCTTCGGCGGGCGGGGCCGGCGGGACGTAGGCCGCCTGCGGCGTGATGGTCTCGACCCCGACGCACTTCGCCGGGTCCACCAGCGGCACCACCGGGTCGATCACGACGAGCTCCTCGTCCACGAGGTTCACGAAGTTCTCGCCCAGCACGAGGTCGACGCTCGCGTCGGGCCGGTCGTCGAGGACGAGCACCGGGTCCTGGTAGTGGGCGGCGAGCGTGTACGCCTGGGCGATCCCGGTCACGCCGAACGAGATCTGGGTGCTGCGCTGCGTCGTGTTCTTCCCCTCAGGGGTCTGCAGGTCCCCGACCGTGGCGACGGTGAATCCGCGGCTCTCGAGGATCTGCTCGTTGGCAGCGGCCATCCCACCCTTGCCCGAGGCGTTGAAGATCCGGACCTGCACCTCGCCGTAGGGGACGGGCAAGGTGCCCTCGGCGAGGCAGGGGGCCTTCACGTCGGCGATCGCGTCGTCCACCTTGGGCGAGCTGAAGGTACGGTCGAACGGCGGCTCGACGGCACCCGTGTAGACGGCGAGGGCACCGATGCCGGTGATCGCCAGGAAGGCGACGAGCAGCCCGAAGACCACGGCCTGCCGCTCGTGCATGTGCCGTCGACGGACGGATCGAGAGGGATCGGAGCCGGGCTGCGTGGTCACGCCAGAAACCTACCCGACCGAGGGGGCGTTGAGCATGAGCACACGAGCGTGCAGGATGGCCCGCTGCTGCAGCGCTGCGCGGACCGCCCGGTGCAGGCCGTCCTCGAGGTAGAGCACCCCCTGGTACTCCACGACGTGCGCGAAGAGGTCACCATAGAACGTCGAGTCCTCCGAGAGCAGGTTGTCGAGGTTCAAGGTCCGCTTGGTCGTCACGAGCTCGTCGAGACGGACCTGTCGGGGCGGGACGCTCGACCAGTCCTTGGGCGTCACCAACCCGTGATCCGGGTACGGGCGCCCGTCGCCCACGGCCTTGAAGATCATGCGGGCCAGTCTAGAGGGAGGCCTCGGCGCGGTGCCGCGGATCGCGCCCCGGCGCCCCACAACTCCACAGGCCCCGCACATCCGGCCCTCACCACCCGGTCGGGATCCGGGAGCCCGTCACGCACCGCCCACGTCCCGGCGACGGAACCCGACGTAGGACACCGCGACGAGGGCCCCGGCGATCCCCGTCAGGGCGAGGACGGGTCCGAGCGAGAACGGGTCGAGCGGGACCTGCGGCACGTGCGTGAACGGCGACAGGTCCCGGACCCACTGCGGCAGCCCGAACAGCTCGCCGAGCTGCCCCACGACCAGGAAGACGGTGACGACGCCCCAGCCCAGGGCGACGAGCCGGGGCCACCACCCGTAGAGCACGAGCACGAGGCCCGCGACGACCAGGGCGGCCGGGACCTGCACGAGCCCGGCGGCCACGGCGTCACCGAAGGCGCTGCCCCACCCTCCCGACACGAGCGAGTGCCCCAGCCCCATCATGAGCCCGGCCCACAGGGGGACGGCGACGACGCCCACGACCAGCAGCACGACGGACGCCGTCAGGTACCTCGCCCGGGACGTCCCGGTCGCGAGCACGAGCTCGGTGCGGCCGGAGGTCTCCTCGGCGTGGACCCGGGTCACGAGCGTCACGGCGAAGGCGGCCGCGGCGATGCCGACGAAGCCCATGATCGCGACCTGGAAGACCTGCGCGAGCGCCCCGGCGCCGCCGAGCTGCTCGATGACCTGCTGCATCTGCGGGGACGACCCGGCGATGTCGTCGACCGAGTCCAGGAGGAACCCGACGAGCAGGCAGTACGCACCGACGCCCAGGGTCCACGACACGATGCCCGGGAGCTGGAGTCGCGTCGCGAGCGCGAGCGGGCTCGCGAGCGCCGCCGAGCCGGCCGGACCCGGGCGCGGCTGGACGAGTCCCGCGCCGAGGTCCCGCCCGAGCGAGACCCGGGCCGCGACCGCCACGCACGCGACGAAGAGCGCGAGGCACAGGAGCGCCGGCCCCCAGGCGTTCGCGCCGAACGGGTCGATCTCCTGGACCCACCCCACGGGGGAGACCCAGCGCAGCCAGTCGGCGGAGGGCTCGATGTCGGCCACGCCGCGCAGCGCGTACCCCGCGACGAGCAGCAGCACACCGATCGTGTTGGCGGTGCGCGAGGACGTCGCGACCTGCGCGCACACGGCCCCGATGCCCGTCCCGGCCAGGCCGAGCGCCGCGAACTGGAGACCGAACGCGACGGACGAGGCGCCGTCGGCTCCTTGCGCGACGTACATCGCGGCCATGAGCGCACCCGTGACCACGGACATCCCGGCCGCGACGAGCACCCCCGTCGCGAGCGGGGCGAGCGCCCCCACGCGGGCGGCGCGCACGAGCTCGAGCCGCCCCGTCTCCTCCTCCTTGCGCGTGTGGCGCACCACGGTGAGCACGGCGAGCACGCCCAGGACCAGGATCATGAACAGGCCCACGCGCCAGGCCGCCGTCGAGGCGACCGACCCGGTGTGCTCGAGCGGCCCGAGCAGTGCGAGGAACGCGCTGTTGGTGCCCATGCTCGCGGCGAGCTCGTCGCGCTCGGCCTGCGTCCCGTACACGGTGGCGACCGACGAGTACGTGACGGCGACCATGAGCAGCACCACGACGACGTACACGGGCAGGACGATGCGGTCGCGACGCAGCGCGAGGCGCGTCAGCGCCCCAGTGCCCGAGAACGCTCCGCGCAGGGACAGGGGAGGAGCATCCGTGCGGCGGGGCGCGGCGGCTGTGTCTGCGGAGGTGAGCGCGCTCATCGCAGCGCCTCGCCGTCGAGCAGGGCGAGCTCGTCGCCGTACTGGCGCAGGAACAGCTCTTCGAGCGAGGGCGGCTCGATCGTCAGGCCGTGCGGTTCGAGGTCGGCGAGCGCGCGCGTGACCTGGGGAAGGGCGTCGTCGTCGACGTGGAACGTCACGTGCGAGCCGTCGACCACGAGGTCGTGGACCCCGTCGAGCGCCCCGAGGGCACCGGTCGAGGGTGTCCCCGGACCCGTGGTGACGACGACCTTGGAGCGCGTGAGGTGGCGCAGCTCGCGCAGCGTCCCGGACTGCACGGCCCGGCCGCTCCGGATGATCGTCACGGTGTCGCACAGGGCCTCGACCTCGGCGAGGATGTGGCTCGACAGCAGGACCGACGTGCCGCGGGACGTGGCCTCGCGCACGCAGTCCTGGAACACGGCCTCCATGATGGGGTCGAGGCCCGACGTCGGCTCGTCGAGCACGAGCAGCTCGGCGTCGGCGCTCAGCGCGGCGACGAGGGCGACCTTCTGCCGGTTGCCCTTGGAGTAGGTCCCGGTCTTCTTGGTCGGGTCGAGCTCGAAGCGTTCGAGCATGCGGGCCTTGCGTCGTTCGTCGACGGCCGCGCCGCGCAGGCGCAGCAGCAGGTCGATCGTCTCGCCCCCGGAGAGCTGGGGCCAGAGCGTGACGTCGCCCGGGACGTAGGCGAGGCGCCGGTGCAGCGGCACGGCGTCGCGGAACGGGTCGCCGCCCAGCAGGGTCGCGGTGCCCGAGTCGGGGCGCAGCAGGCCGAGCAGCACGCGGATGGCCGTGGACTTCCCGGCGCCGTTGGGGCCGAGGAAGCCCGCGACCTCCCCGGCGCGGACGGTGAGGTCGAGCCCGTCGAGCGCGCGGGTCGTGCCGAAGGACTTGTGCAGGTCGTGGATCTCGACGGCGGGCCCGTGGGTGGCGGCGGTCGTGCGTGCGGTGGTGGTCATGGTTCCTCGTCGGGTGAGGGAGGGGAGGGAGGGGAGCGACGCCGTCGGTTGGGGGGGCGTCGGGAGGTTGCCCGACGGCGCCGCTCGCCCAGGTGGCTCGGCCGCGGGCCGTGCCGGTCGTCCTGGGCTACGGGGCCGGCGCTGCGGCCTGCTCGCCGGGCGGCGGCTCGGCGTACCTGAGGTACGCGTCGAGGAGCGTGCGGTCGGTGAGGAACCCGTCGGTGAAGAGCTCGATCGCCGGCAGGCCGTGGCGGTCGACGTACCCGCGGACGATCGACCCGGTGTCTGCCGGGTCCGCGGGCGGGTTCAGCGTGAGGTCGAGGAGGATCGTCCCGAGCGACTGGGTGACGAGGTACCGGGCGCGTGCGTCCTCGTCGAGGGAGGGCTTGATGGTCCCGGTGGCGACGCCGTCCGCGATGTAGTCGACGGCGTCGTCGATCATGCTCGCGACGAACGAGCGGGCGAGGTCGCCGCCCTCCTGGAGGCTGCGCAGGACGTAGCCGAGCACCGGGCCGTACTCCTCGACCGACGAGAGCTGCGCGAGGACGTCCAGGGGGCTGCCCCGGGAGCCGTGCTCGTCGCCGAGGACGTTGCGCTTGTTCTCACGGACGAGGACGAGGACGTGCTCGTCGCACGCGCGGCGCAGGCCCTCCTTGGACCCGAAGTGGTGGATGACGAGTCCCGGGCTGACACCTGCGTCGGTCGCGATCGTGCGGACCGGGACCCGGAAGCCCTCGGCCGCGAAGCGGAGCAGGGCGGCATCGCGGATGCGGGCGCGCCCGGTGAGGTCCGGGACGTCCGGCGTCTCGGGGACGTCCGGCGCCCGCGGGACGTCCGACGCGTGCGGGTCCGTCCCGGTCGGGACGGGCTCGTCACCTGATGTGACTGAACGCATGTTCAACACGCTAAACACACGTTCACCGGGAGGCAAGGGGTTGGGCGTCAAGAAGGCGTCAAGGTTCGGGCCTCGGCGCCCCCGGCGCCCTCGGCGCCGGGGTCTGCGGGGTCTGCGGGGTCTGCGAGGGCACGGCAGGAACGCGCCAGGTGTCCGTCGCGAGGATGACGCCCGAGCCTCCGCGGACGGGGAACGGATCAGGGGCGGACCAGGGGAGTCCCCGATGTGCGCGCACCGGGCCCCGGCGTACCGTCGAAGCATGAGCCACATCCTCGCCAGACCGAGGCACGGCGCCGTGATCGCCGGCGTCTGCGCGGGCCTCGCCCGCCGATTCGACATCAGCCCGACCCTCGTCCGCGTCATCGCGGTCGCCTCGTGCATCCTGCCCGGACCGCAGGTCCTGGCCTACGTCGTGCTGTGGATCATGCTGCCCCGCGACCCGGAGTGACGGAGGCCGCCTCGGCACGGACCACCGTCCCCGTCAGTGCAGGTCAGCGCCGCAGGGGCGGCCACCACTGCGCGTACCGGTCTTCGGTAGGTGACGGGACGTCCACGTGCCTGCGCCGTGCTGCGTGGAGGGCCGGCACCGTTGCCCGAGGCTTTTGTCCGACACAGGTCGGCGTGGCACCATCCGAGGGTGCGCTCCCACCCCTCTCGAGTCGTCCTGCTGCCCCTCTGCCTCGGCGTCCTCGCCGTGACGCTCGCAGGATGCGTCTCCACCGCCTCGTCCATGGCCACCGCGGAGCAGACCCCTGCCGCTGCAGCCCCTGCCACGCCCTTTCCGGCGTTCGACGGGTCGACGAGGGCAGGAGCGCTCCTGCAGGCCGCGTCGGGTGAGGTCGACCCGGCCGTCCTCCCCGCAGAGTTCCACTACGTCGAGACCGTCGACCTCGACCTCTCGGGGTCCACGAGCTCGGTCTACGTCCAGGGGCAGCCCGAGGACCAGGGGCCGGGCCTCTACATCCACGTGATGCACGAGGGCGTGACCGTCGAGGGGCTCGGCGACGGCTGGGACTTCGAGGAGGTCCCCGAGCTCTCGGGCGAGGAGACCGTGACCGTGGCCTCCGACCCCGACGGCCCGGAACGCTCCGTCGTCTCGATCGAGGCGCCCCCGGCCGGGACCGTCCAGCTCATCGGGGACGGAGTCCCGCGCGACGAGCTCGTCGCGACGGCGGGGCGCCTGCTCGACTCGGTCGGCTGACGTCCCGACCGCGCAGCGGGGTCCGCGGGGACGCGGTGACGTCTCCCTAGAAGATCCAGCCGATGACCGTCCCCGCGCCGATGACCACCAGGGCGAGGAGGACGACGCCCGTGACCAGGCAGCCGACGGCGAAGGCGTCGTGCCACCACGGGTCACCCACCTCCCGACCGCGGTCCGACCAGTCGAGCGTCCTGCCGGCCTTGGCCTCGGCGCGGCCGCGGACGTCGAGGAGCCGTTGCCGCGCCACGTCCGAGGTGGCGTACTGCTCGGCGGCGCGCCAGCGCAGTGCGCGCATGATCCTGACCGGGTCGTTGCCGCAGGCGCGCTCGAACGCGGCCATCTCGCGCTCGTCGCGTCGCTCGGCGAGGTAGGACCACCGCCCGGCCTCGACGAGATCACCGTCCAGGCGGCAGACGTCGGCGAGACGTTCGCGCGCGTCGAGCCGGTGGGGCAGGCTCCGCACGAGGCTGGTCAGCCTCGTGCGCGCCATCGCGGCGTCGCCGACGTTCAGGTCTTCCTCGACCCGTGCCAGGGTCCGTTCCACGCTCACGAGAGGGACTCTAGGCCCTGGCCCACCACTCCACGGCCACCCGTCTGCGGAGACGACGAAGGGCCCGCAGCGCATGCTGCGGGCCCTTCGGTCTGCGGAGGATGGGGGATTCGAACCCCCGAGGGCTTTTAACCCAACACGCTTTCCAAGCGTGCGCCATAGGCCACTAGGCGAATCCTCCGTGCTGCAGCGTCGACCCACGTGGGGCGTCAGGCAGCGAGTCGAGAATACCGGACGCCGGGCCTGCGACCGAATCGGCCCGCTCCGGCGCCGCCCGAGGAGCGGTCCGCGCCCTCGTGGCTGCCGGTCCGGCAGTCGTTCCGCCTGTGCGCGGGGGCCGGTTTCGGACCACCGGCCCTCCTGGGCTAGGCTGGGTCCAGACCCCTCGTGCGGCGCTATCTCACTGAACTCCCCCAGGGCCGGAAGGCAGCAAGGGCAGGTGGGCTCTGGTGGGTGCACGGGGGGTCCTTTCATGTCCGGACACCTGTCCGGCGGGATCCGCCGAGCGCCCGACGACGTCGCTCACCTCGCGAGACCGGCGTCCGGTGCGCATCGAGCGGGCGCTGGAGTGTGGCCTGCGTCATAGACGACGCGGTGATATCTGCCCAAAACGGGATCTATCGCCCGCGCGCGACCATGATGCGGACGGAAATCCGTCCAGCATCTGGAATATCGACCAGTGCAGTGGTTTTGAGGCGCCGAGCGTGCGCATCATGGAGCCATGACCCGCCCCACGAGCACCGAGCTCACGACGCACCGCGCAGCGACCAGCTGCCGAATGTCGTGTCGCTCCGTCCTGCGTGGCGCCGGTCGAATGTGCTGTCAGCTCTGACCTGACCCCAGCACCGCACCGCCCGCTTCGCGAGCGCAGCCCGGAGACGACCGGAGCCCGCGCCGCAGCGCCCGCCTCATCCCCTCCTGAACCACCGACCACCGGTGACGTGTCCTCACGACGCGCGCTCCGTCGTCGGGCGGGAGGACGTTCCACCTCCCACCCCGTCATCACCGTGACGCCCCCCACGGACGCCCCGCGACAACCGCCGGCGCCCGTCACCGGAAGGACAGACCATGCTCCGCAAGAACCTGACCCTCGCCGCCCTCGCGGCCACCGCCGCCCTGACGCTCGGTGCGTGCGCCACGACGCCCACCGACAGCGGCGCCTCGGGTGGCAGCTCGGCGGACGACGTCGTGAAGATCGGCGTGGTCGGCGCGGCCGACGACAAGTGGGCCGTGTTCGAGAAGGTCGCCAAGGAAGAGGGCCTGAACATCGAGATCGTCGACTTCGGCGACTACCAGCAGGCCAACCCCGCGCTCGCGCAGGACCAGATCGACCTCAACCAGTTCCAGCACCTGCAGTTCCTCGCGGGGTACAACGTCGAGGCCGGTGACGACCTCCAGCCCATCGGTGCGACCGCGGTCTACCCGCTCGCGCTCTACTCGTCCAAGCACACGGCGCTCGAGGACATCCCGGCAGGCGGCGAGATCGCGGTCCCCAACGACGCGACCAACCTCGCCCGCGCCCTGCTCGTGCTCCAGGAGGCGAAGCTCATCGAGCTCAAGGACGGCGGCAGCTCGCTGTCGACCGAGGCCGACGTGCTCCCGTCCTCGAAGGTCAAGGTCACGCCGGTCGACGCCGCACAGACCGCGATCTCGCTCCAGTCCGTCGACGGCGCGATCATCAACAACGACTTCCTCGAGGACGCGGGCCTCGCCCCCGAGGACGCCCTGTTCCAGGACGACCCCGACTCCTCGGCCTCCGAGCCCTACATCAACGTGTGGGTCGCCCGCGCCGCGGACAAGGACGACGAGACGCTGCTGAAGATCGCCGCCCTCTCGCAGAACGAAGAGGTCGTCGCGGCCGAGAAGAAGGCCTCGGGCGGCACCGCGGTCATCAAGGACAACTCCGCGGCCGACCTCCAGGAGATCCTCGCGGGGATCGAGAAGAACTACCGCGCCCAGGGCTGAGCCCCCGGCACGCGCCACCGGTGCCCGACGACGTCACCCGACGTCGTCGGGCACCGGTGCGCCCTCGCCCGACGCACCACCTGCGTGTTGGATAGGACCTGTCCGCACACGCCCGCCGTCCCCCACACGATGCGCGGCCGCACGGCTCCCACGACGAGCCCGGCCTCCGCACCCCGCACGAGAGGTTCCTCCGTGAGCACCACCTCGGACACGATGGTCAGCTTCCGCGACGTGACGAAGGTCTTCGGGACCGGTTCGTCCGCCGTGGCCGCGGTCGACGGCGTCACCCTGGACATCAAGGCCGGTGAGATCTTCGGCGTCATCGGCTACTCGGGCGCGGGCAAGAGCACGCTCGTCCGGCTCATCAACGCGCTCGAACCCGTCACGTCGGGGACCGTCGTCGTCGACGGGGACGAGGTGAGCGCACTGCGGGAGCGCGAGCTGCGACCCGTGCGCGCGAGCATCGGCATGATCTTCCAGCAGTTCAACCTGCTGTCCTCGCGGACCGTCGCGGGCAACGTGGCCTACGCGCTCAAGGTCGCGGGCTGGGACAAGCCCCGGCGCGAGGCGCGCGTCGCCGAGCTCCTGGAGTTCGTGGGGCTGTCCGACAAGGCCACGGCCTACCCGTCCCAGCTCTCGGGCGGGCAGAAGCAGCGCGTGGGCATCGCGCGAGCGCTCGCCACGTCGCCCAAGATCCTCCTCGCGGACGAGGCCACGAGTGCCCTTGACCCCGAGACCACCCGCGACGTGCTCGCGCTGCTGCGCCGCGTCAACGCCGAGCTCGGCGTGACGATCGTCGTCATCACGCACGAGATGGACGTCGTGCGCTCGACGTGCCACCGTGTCGCGGTCATGGAGCACGGCAAGGTCGTCGAGGTCGGCGAGGTCTACGACGTGTTCTCCTCGCCGCAGGCCACCGCGACCAAGAAGTTCGTCGGGACCGCGCTGCGCGACCGCCCCGGCCCGGAAGCCCTCGAACGGCTGCGACGACGGCACCCCGGGCGCCTCGTGACGGTCGGCGTCCACGAGGACGGGACGTCGGGCGCGAGCCTGACCCGGCTGCTGCGCGAGCACGGGCTCGACGGCGCCGTGGTGTTCGGCGGGATCTCCGAGATCGGGGAGCGCCCGTTCGGGTCGCTGACCCTCGAGCTCTCGGGCGACGACGCCACGATCGCCGCGTTCCTCGACGAGCTCTCGCGCACCACCGACGTCGTCGACCTCGGGACGGCTCTCGCCCCCCGGGACGACCCGCGCGTGGTCGCCGGGGCGAGCGACGAGTCTGGCGAGGCCGACGACGCGACCGGCGCCCCGCCGTCGGGCCGCGTCGACGAACCCGACCCGCGCGACGCGTGGCAGAGCGAGAGGTGGCCCGGGACGGGCAGCACCGGGTCCTCGGGGCTCGGTCGCCCCGGGACCCAGGGCACCCAGCCCGGTGACTTCGGCAGCGAGCCCGGCACGTTCGGAGGCACGCGATGAACCGCGACTGGTCCTACCTGTGGCCGATCCTGCTGTCCTCGCTCGGCGAGACGCTCTACATGGTCTCGATCGCGCTCCTCGCGGGCGGGCTCGGCGGCCTGGTCCTGGGGCTCGCGCTGTACTGCACGCGCAAGGGCAACCTGCTGGCGAACGCCGTGGTGTTCAACGTCCTCAACGTGCTCGTCAACATCGTGCGGCCCATCCCGTTCATCATCTTCCTGACGATGATCTACCCCGTGACGCTCGCGGTCGTCGGGACGACGATCGGCACCGAGGCGTTCATCCTGCCGCTGTCGGTCATGACGGCGTTCGGGACCTCGCGCATCGTCGAGCAGAACCTCGTGAGCATCGACCCGGGCGTGGTCGAGGCCGCGCGGGCCATGGGCGCCTCACCCTGGCGGATCATCCGGACCGTGCTCATCCCCGAGGCCCTCGCGCCGCTCATCCTGGGCTACACGTTCATCTTCGTGGCCGTGATCGACATGTCCGCGATGGCCGGGTACATCGGCGGCGGCGGCCTCGGCGACTTCGCGATCCGGTACGGCTACCAGCGGTACAACTGGGCCGTGACGGCCGTGACGGTCCTCGTCATCATCGTGATCGTGCAGGTCGTCCAGTTCTTCGGCAACTGGCTCGCGCGCAAGGTCCTGCGGCGCTGACGCACCTCCGTCGTCACGCCGACGGAGGGCCGAGGCACGTGCAGCGGGTCCCCGGGCAGCACCCCTGGGGACCCGCTGTGCGGGCTGTCAGCCTCGCCGTCTAGAGTTGCCGGGGTGAGCACCGCCCTGTACCGCCGCTACCGGCCAGAGACCTTCGCCGAGGTCATCGGGCAGGACCACGTCACCGGACCCCTGCGGCAGGCGCTGCGCAGCGGACGCGTGAACCACGCCTACCTCTTCTCGGGCCCTCGTGGCTGCGGCAAGACGACCTCGGCGCGCATCCTCGCGCGCACCCTGAACTGCGCGCGCAACACCGAGGAGACACCGATCGACACCCCCTGCGGGGAGTGCTCGTCGTGCATCGAGCTCGCACGTGGCGGCTCGGGGAGCCTCGACGTCATCGAGATCGACGCGGCGTCGCACAACGGTGTCGACGACGCCCGTGAGCTCCGGGAGCGCGCGACGTTCGCGCCCGCCCGCGACCGGTACAAGATCTTCATCCTCGACGAGGCCCACATGGTCACGCCGCAGGGCTTCAACGCGCTCCTCAAGCTGGTCGAGGAGCCGCCGCCGCACGTGAAGTTCATCTTCGCGACGACCGAGCCGGACAAGGTCATCGGGACCATCCGCTCGCGCACGCACCACTACCCCTTCCGCCTGGTCCCGCCGGACGTCCTGGGCCCGTACCTCGAGCAGCTCTGCGCCGCCGAGGGCGTGACGATCGGGACCGGTGTCGTGCCGCTCGTCGTCCGTTCGGGCGGCGGCTCGGTGCGTGACTCGCTGTCCGTCATGGACCAGCTCATCGCGGGCGCGGAGGCCGGGAACGTCGACTACGAGCGCGCCGTGGACCTCCTGGGCTTCACCCACGCCTCGCTGCTCGACGACGTCGTGGAGGCCCTCGCGGCCCGCGACGGGGCGAGCATCTTCCGGGTCGTCGAGCAGATCATCACCACGGGGCACGAGCCGCGCCGCTTCGTCGAGGACCTCCTCGAACGCCTCCGCGACCTCATCGTCATCTCCGTCTCCGGCGGGGCCGCGGACGCCGTGCTGCGCGACGTCCCGTCCGACCAGCTCGAGCGCATGAAGTCCCAGGCGCAGAACCTGGGCGCGGCCGAGCTCTCGCGTGCGGCGGACCTCGTCAACGCGGCACTCACCGAGATGAGCGGCGCCACGTCGCCCCGCCTGCACCTCGAGCTCCTGTGTGCGCGCCTCCTGCTCCCCGGCGTGGACGACGGCGCCGCGGGGCTCGCAGCCCGCATCGACCGGTTGGAGCGGGGCGGGCTGGGAACCGGCGGCCCCACGCCGGCCGCGCCGCGCCCCGGTGGACCCGAGAGCCCCGTCACCGCCGCGCCGCGCACCCCGCGCGTGGAGGACGGCGCACCCGTCGCCCCCGTGAACGGGCTCAGCGGAGCGGCGGCCGCACGCGCCGCGCTCCAGGCTCGCAAGACGGGGGAGGGGGTCGCGGCTGCCGCCGCTCCGTCCGCACCTGCAGCGCCCGTGCGTCCCGTGCCCGTCGCTGTACCTGACGCCGTGCCGGTCGATGCGACGCCGGTCGACGTGGCGCCGGATGCGACGCCGGTCGTCGAAGAAGCCGTTTCAGGTCAGCCGGTCGACGACGCGTCTCCGGCTCCGCCCGCCTCGTCGGGCGAGCCGGACGCTCGGGCGACCGACGAGTGGCCGGTCGTGGTCCCCGTCGGTGGCGCTGCGGCCTCGCCTGCCACGCCGGAGGCCGGCCCCGAGACCGCACCCGAGCGTGAGCACTCCCCGGTCGTCTCGCACGTTCCCGACCACGGGACCACGCCCACGGTCGAGCCGGCGCACGCGGAGCCTGCGCACGCCGAGCCGGTGCACGCCGCGCAGGTCGAACCGGCAGCGCAGCAGCCCGCAGCACCCGCAGCGGCTGTCGTGCCTGCAACGCCCGCAGCGCCCGCGGGCGCCCAGGCGACGTCCTCCGACACCGCGGCCCTGATCCTGCGCTGGCCCGAGGTCCTCGAGACGCTAAGCACCATCAAGCGCCTCACGTGGATGCTCGTGCGCGACAACGCCGAGGTCGCCGAGCTCACCGAGAGCACGCTCGTCCTCAGCTTCAGCAACGGCGGCGCAGCGGGCTCGTTCCGCAACGGCAACAACTCGGCCGCGCTCCAGGAGGCCGTGCACAAGACCCTCGGGTTCCAGGTCCGGGTCGACGTCCAGATCGACGAGGGCGACGGGAGCCCCCGCGCTCGGACCACGGCGGGCCCGGCACCCGTGCCGTCCTCGCAGCCCTCGTCGGGAGCGACGCCCCCGGCGAGCCCCTCCGACGCACCGGCGACGACGCGGACGACTCCGACGCCTCCGCAGGACGACCAGGCATCGGGCGGTTCCGCCGCACCGACCGGTCTGACCCCCGGCGCGGGCCCGGTGGCGAGCGCCCCGGCCGCCCCGCACGGTGCAGGAGCGCAGCAGCTCTCGGGTGAGACCGCGACCGCCCCCGACCAGCGCGGCGGCGTCGCCCTCCAGGAGCGCCCCGCCCCGGTGTCGCCGCCCCCCGCCCCGGCGGCTCCGGCGGCCCCTGTGGTCGAGCCCCCGGTCGTCAACGCGGCAGACGAGGCCTGGCTCGCAGGCCTGCCCGTGACAGAGCCCCCCGCCGACCTCGACGAGGGCCACGAACCGCCACCGGCGGACGTGCGGCGAGCGGCGCCGTCGGGCAGCGGGCCCACGCAGCGCCCGGTCGCTCCCTCGGCACCGTCCGCGCCCAGCGCACCGACGCCCGCCGTCCCCACCGGGCCCGCGCCGGGCGTGCGCGAGACACGCCGCCAGACGCTCGAACGGCAGGCCGCCGAGCAGAAGGCACGGCAGTCGTCGGCGCGCGTCGCGGTCTCGATGGACGACGACTCGCCGTCCGACGACGACCCGGACCTCGCGTCGTCGGGCCTGGTCGGTGCGCCGCTCGTCGCCCAGCTGCTGGGCGGCGTCGTGATCGACGAGACCATCGACACCGGGCTCTGAGCGTGAGCCCGCGCGGGGAGCTCCATCACGTCGAGCTGTGGGTCGAGGACCTCGACGCCGCGGAGAGCTCGTGGGCGTGGCTGCTCGACGAGCTCGGCTACACGCGCTTCCAGACGTGGGCCTCGGGCCAGAGCTGGCTGCGCGGCGCGACGTACATCGTGCTCGAGGCGAGCCCGGCCGTCCGCGCCGCGAGGCACGACCGCCTGCGCCCGGGCCTCAACCACCTGGCGTTCTCGGGCGGCCGCCGTACCGAGGTCGACGACCTGGTGACGCGCGCGGCCGAGCACGGGTGGAGCCTCATGTTCGCCGAGGCGCACCCCTACGCGGGCGGCCCGCAGCACTACGCGGCCTACCTCGAGAACGCCGACGGCTTCGAGGTGGAGATCGTCGCCGCCGACGACTGACCCGCGGCCCGTGGCGCCCGCGCGGCGGACCGCGGACCCAGCGGCGCCACGTAGGCTGGGGGCGTGTATGAAGGCGCGGTCCAGGACCTGATCGACGAGCTCGGCCGACTCCCCGGGGTCGGCCCCAAGAGTGCCCAACGCATCGCGTTCCACCTCCTCGCGGCCGACGCCGCGGACGTTCGGAGGCTCGCCGACGCGCTCACCGAGGTCAAGCTGCGCGTGCGCTTCTGCGAGATCTGCGGCAACGTCGCGGAGTCCGAGCAGTGCCGCATCTGCCGAGACCCCCGACGCTCCGCCGAGGTGATCTGCGTCGTCGAGGAACCCAAGGACGTCGTCGCGATCGAGCGCACGCGCGAGTTCCGCGGCAAGTACCACGTGCTCGGCGGGGCCATCAACCCCATCGACAACGTCGGCCCCGACGACCTGCGCATCCGCGAGCTCCTCACGCGGCTCGCCGACGGCGCGGTCCAGGAGGTCATCCTCGCGATGGACCCCAACGTCGAGGGCGAGGCCACGGCCACCTACCTCACGCGCATGCTCTCGCCCATGGGGCTGCGTGTGTCCCGCCTGGCGTCCGGACTGCCGGTGGGTGGAGACTTGGAGTACGCCGACGAGGTGACGCTCGGGCGGGCGTTCGAGGGACGGAGGGTCGTCAGTGGTTGAGACCGAAGAGGCCGTGGGGTCGGACCTGCGGTCCGTCGCGGCCTCGGTGTCCGCGCAGGCGCGCACCTTCCTCACGACGACCGCCGAGGTCGCCTCCGGTGCCGCCCCGGAGGCGGCGATCCCGCTGCTGCTCCTCGCGACCTCCGACCTGCTGGCCGTGGGCGCGCGGCTGGGCGCGATGATGGACGTCGTCCCGGACCAGCGCTTCGAGCCTGACGCCGGGCCCGAGACCGACCTCGACCCGTTGCGCGAGGGCCTGGCCCGGCTGCTCGACGGCCTCGACGACTACCCGGAGATCGAGGACCCGGTACTCGGTGCGGTCGTCGGGCAGGCGTCCGTGTCCGGGGACATCGCGTGCATCGCCGAGGCGCTGGCCAAGGGGCTCCAGCACTACGACTCGGGCCAGGAGCTCGAGGCCCTGTGGTGGTGGCAGTTCTCCTACCTGTCCCTGTGGGGCGAGCGCGCCGCGAGCGCCCTGCGCGTCCTGCAGCTCGTGCTCGCGCACCTGCGCCTCGACGTCGAGGACGACGTCGCGGCCGAGGCGGAGTACGACGCTCTGCACTCCTGACCCGCTGCACTCCTGACCCGCCTCGGCCCGTGCCGACGGGCAGCTCCGAGAGACGCGGGGAGGGCGCGGCCCGCCGGCCGCGCCCTCCCCGACGTCCTTGCCCGGTCCGTCCGTGGCCTCCGCGCCCTGACGGGCACCGGCAGACGGAGCCACCGGCTCAGGCCACGCGCGTCCCACGGGGCAGCTTCGCGGACGGCACCCGCAGGCGGCGCACCGCCAGGACCACGCCACCGGCACCGAGGAGCAGGTTCGCGCCGAGGCCCCACGGCCACACGGCGGAGTCGTCCGGCTCCGGTGCGTCGACGGGGCTCGCACCCCCACCGCACCAGTCCTGCTCGGGGGCGGGGCCCGTCCGTGCGGCGCGGACGCCTGCGCGGATCAGCGACAGCGGGTCGGACGCCGAGTAGAACGGGTCGCCGTCGTCCGCGTGCGTGGGCTCGGGGGCCGCGTCGGCGACGATCACGAACGGGTTGACCGCGAGGAGCCACCAGGTCCTCTCGGTGTGGACCTGCGGGACCGTCATGGTCTCCCAGACGCACTCGGGTATGTCGGTGGACTCCCAGTCGTGGTCGGAGGGGACGGTCCAGACCTGGATCCTGCTGTCCTGGGTGACCAGCGGGGTCGTGAGCCCGAACAGGATCAGGCTGACGACCGTGAGGCCCGCGACCGTCAGGTACGTCAGCACCGCGGAGCCCGAGGTCTTGGTCGTGAGCGCCGAGAACCCGAGCCCGATCGCGCAGACCACGGCGAGGAGCACCGCGAGGAGCAGGATCGTCGTGACGAGCGACAGGAACGAGACACCGCCCGCCACGAGCGCCCACGCGATGAACGGGATGCTCACGACGAGGAACGCGAGCGCCGCGGTCCAGGCCGCGACGAGCTTCCCGACGACGATCTCCGCCGCGGTCAGCAGCGTCACCTGGAGCGTCGCGAGGGTGCCGGCGTTCCGGTCCCCGTTGATGGCGGAGGCGCTGAGCGTCGGTGCGACGAGGAGCCCGAGGAACAGGACGAAGAACACCACTGCGCCGAAGATGACGGGGCCGAACGCGACGTCGTCGGTGCCGGGGGACCAGGCCGTCAGAGCGCCCGAGGTCAGGAGCGTGATGCCTCCGACGACCACGAACCACACGACGAGCGCGATCTTCCACCGGGTCGAGCGCACGCGCTGACGCAGCTCGAGCGTCGCGACGGTCCTGATCCCGTGCCACGACAGGGCCCAGTCGCCGCGGTTCGCGGGCGGGCTCGCCGGTGTCGTCGGGTCCGTCTCGGCGGGGGTGAGGGGGTGCTGCAGGATGCTCATCGACGCTCCTCCTCGAGGGCGAGGTAGGCCTGTTCGAGGATGCCCCCGGCGGGGGCGCTCGCGACCACGGGGACCCCGGCGACGACCGCGTCGCGCAGGAGTGCCGCGGCCGAGGCGTCGCTGTCGAGGTCGACGAGCGCGGCGCCGTCGGGCTCGGTGCCGAACACGACCCCCGCCCCGGTGAGCCAGGCGTGCAGCCCGGACGGGTCGAGCGCGCGCACGCGCCACGTGCGGCGCGTCGTCGCGGCCTCGCCCACGGTCTCCGACGCGACGGTGCGCCCGCGCGAGAGGAACACGGCGTCGTCGGCCATCTCGTCGAGCTCGGTCAGGACGTGGCTCGAGATGAGGACGGTCTTGCCGCGCGCGGCCAGGTCGCGCACGAGCACCCGCAGGTCGACGCGCGAGCGCGGGTCGAGGCCGCTCGCGGGCTCGTCGAGCAGCAGCACGTCAGGATCGTGGACCAGGGCGCGAGCGAGCCCGAGGCGCTGCTTCTGCCCGCGGGACAGGACGCTCGCGGGCCGGTCGGCGTACTCCTCGAGGTGCACCAGGGCCAGCAGCTCGGCTGCGCGGGCAGCCCCCGCGGCGGCGGGCAGGCGGTAGGCCGCCGCGATCGTCGTGAGCACCTCCCGGGTCGTGAGGGAGTCCCACGTGCCGAACGCGTCGGGCATCCACCCGGTGCGGGCACGGGCCGCGAAGCTCTGCGTGACCGGGTCGAAGCCCGCGACACGGACGCTGCCGGTGTCCGGGGTGAGGAGCCCCGCGAGCACGAGCAGGAGCGTCGTCTTGCCCGAGCCGTTGGGCCCGACCAGGGCCGTCACCCGGCCCGGGCGTGCCACGAGGTCCACGCCGTCGACCGCGCGCACCGCCCCGAACGCGCGCCGCACGCCCTGGGCGACGATCCCGCCCGGGGTGGTGGCGCCGTCGGGCAGGGGCTCGGGCGTCTCCGGTGCGCGCGCGGGCCCGGCCTTCTCCGGCCCGACGGCGTCGCGCCCGTCCGGCGCGGACCGTCCCGACGCGGGCACGTCCGGTGCGGGACGGGGGTCGGTGTCGTCGGGTGGTCGGTGGTCTTCTGGTTCCCCCTGGGGAGCCCCTGTGCTCGTCATGGCGCCGAGCGTAGCGGTGCGGGGAGACCGGCCGTGCCTGCCCGACCGGTCGGGGACGGGACCGCACCCCGGTGACCTCTCCGCCGTCGTGCGAGACTGCCGTGTGACCTGGGACCTCGCCGCGACGCTTCCTCTCGTGGCGCACGCGCCGCTCGCCGCTGGCGACGGGATCGTGCTGCCCGGCTCGGGCGGGCTCGAGCTCGACCTCCTGACGATCGCCCTCCTGGTCCTCGCGGGCCTGACCGCCGGCTGGATCGACGCCGTGGTCGGCGGGGGCGGGCTCGTCCAGCTCCCCGCGCTGCTGCTCGTGCCCGGGATCAGCCCGGTCCAGGCGCTCGCGACCAACAAGCTCGCGAGCATCATGGGCACGTCCGTGAGCGCGACGACGTACTACCGGCGCGTGGGGCCGGACCTGCGGACCGCCGGGCCCATGGCGCTCGCGGCGCTCGTGGGGGCCGTGGGTGGTGCGGCGCTCGCGTCGAAGATCCCCGCCGAGCTGTTCAAGCCGATCATCCTCGTCGTCCTGATCGCCGTGGCGGTCTACACGATCGCCAAGCCGAAGCTGGGGCACACGACCGACCTGCGCTGGGAGGGCAACGGGCACCGGTGGGCCGCGGCGGGGATCGGGCTCGTGATCGGGTTCTACGACGGGCTGCTCGGCCCCGGGACGGGGACGTTCTTCGTCATCTCGCTCGTGAGCATCCTGGGGTACGCGTTCCTGCCCGCGTCGGCGCTCGCGAAGATCGCCAACTTCGCGACCAACGCCGGGGCGCTCATCTTCTTCGTGCCGTACGGCGCGGTGCTGTGGGGCCTGGGGCTCGCGATCGGGGCCGCGAACCTGCTCGGCGCGTACATCGGGGCACGCATGGCCGTGGCCAGGGGCAGCGGGTTCGTGCGGGTCGTGTTCGTGGTCGTGGTGGGCGCCCTCATCTGCAAGCTGGGGTACGACGTCGTCACGAGCCTGGGGGAGTGAGGGGGGCGCGAGGAGGGGCCACCCGCCGCCGAGAACGGGGTTGAGGCCGCGACCGGGCTCGGGACGGCCTCAACCCCGTTCTCGACCCCGGCCACCGGCTGGGGGTGGTCGCATCCTGGGCCTCCTCCCGGAGGCGCCGGGCGCCGGGCTATCATCGAGCGACTCGACAAACACCCGGCGGGCCGTTGAGAGAGACGGAGGCCGGCGACGTAACGGAGCAGCAAGTGGCACTTGTCGTGCAGAAGTACGGTGGCTCGTCGGTGGCTGATGCGGAGAGCATCAAGCGGGTGGCGAAGCGCATCGCAGAGACAAAGCGGGCCGGGCACGACGTGGTCGTCGTGGTCTCGGCCATGGGTGACACGACGGACGAGCTCATCGATCTCGCCCAGCAGGTCACCCCCCTCCCTCCCCAGCGCGAGATGGACATCCTGCTCACGGCAGGTGAGCGCATCTCGATGTCGCTCCTGGCGATGGCGATCAACAACCTCGGTGTGAAGGCGAAGTCGTTCACGGGCCAGCAGGCCGGCGTGATCACGGACGCCGTGCACGGCAAGGCGCACATCGTCGACGTCGTCCCGCACCGCATCCGCGAGACCGTCGAGAAGGGCTCGGTCGCGATCGTCGCCGGGTTCCAGGGCGTCACGCAGAGCACCAACGACGTGACGACGCTCGGACGCGGCGGCTCGGACACCACGGCCGTGGCGCTCGCGGCGGGCCTGAGCGCCGACGTGTGCGAGATCTACACCGACGTCGACGGCGTGTTCACCGCGGACCCGCGCATCGTGCCGACGGCCCGCAAGATCGACCACATCTCCTACGAGGAGATGCTCGACATGGCGGCGAGCGGGGCCAAGGTCCTGGTGCTGCGCTGCGTCGAGTACGCGCGCCGCTACGGCGTGCCCATCCACGTCCGTTCGTCGTTCTCGACGAAGGCCGGGACGATCGTGTCGAACGACGCGCGCTCGGTGCCGAACGTCCCCCAGCAGGCTCCCGGCTCCCCGGCCGGCAACGAGGCAGAGGTCATCATGGAAGCTCCGATCATCTCCGGCGTCGCGCACGACCGCAGCGAGGCCAAGATCACCGTCGTCGGCGTCCCGGACGTGCCGGGCACGGCCGCGCGCATCTTCGAGGTCGTGGCCGGTGCGGGCGCGAACATCGACATGATCGTCCAGAACGTCTCGGTCGCGGCCACGGGCCTGACGGACATCTCGTTCACGCTGCCCATGGACGACGGCGCGCTCGCGACCACGGCCCTGGACGCCGTGCGCGACGAGATCGGTTTCGCGTCGCTCCAGTACGACGACCAGATCGGCAAGGTCTCGCTCATCGGGGCGGGCATGAAGTCGAGCCCCGGAGTCTCTGCGCAGCTCTTCGGTGCGCTGCGCGACGCGGGCATCAACATCGAGATGATCTCGACGTCGGAGATCCGCATCTCGGTCGTGACCCGTGCCGACAGCCTCGACGACGCGGTGCGGGCCATCCACACCGCGTTCGAGCTGGACGGCGAGAGCGAAGCAGTCGTCTACGCCGGCACCGGCCGTTGAGCGAGGAGAGAATCATGAGCAACCAGAACTCCGCAGGCCTCGTCGTCGGCGTCGTCGGTGCGACCGGTCAGGTCGGCGCCGTGATGCGTCGTCTGCTCGAGGAGCGCGACTTCCCCGTCGCGCAGATCCGCTACTTCGCCTCCGCGCGCTCCGCGGGCAGCACGCTGCCGTGGAAGGGGGAGGACGTCGTCGTGGAGGACGCGGCCACGGCCGACGTCTCGGGCCTCGACATCGCGCTCTTCTCCGCGGGTGGTGCGACCTCCAAGGCGCAAGCCGAGCGCTATGCCGCGGCGGGCGTCGTGGTGATCGACAACTCGTCCGCGTGGCGCATGGACCCGGACGTCCCGCTGGTCGTCTCGGAGGTCAACCCCGAGGCGATCCACGAGGCGCGCAAGGGCATCATCGCGAACCCGAACTGCACCACCATGGCCGCGATGCCGGTCCTCAAGCCGCTCGCGGACGAGGCCGGTCTGGAGCGCCTGATCGTGGCGACGTACCAGGCGGTCTCGGGTGCGGGGCTGGCCGGCGCGGCCGAGCTGCGCGACCAGGCGGTCGCGGGGGCCGAGCAGGACCTCACGGGCCTGGTCCACTCGGGCGGCGCGGTCTCGTTCCCCGCGCCGGACAAGTTCCCGCGCAACATCGCGTTCAACGTGGTGCCGCTCGCGGGGTCGATCGTGGACGACGGCGAGGAGGAGACCGACGAGGAGAAGAAGCTCCGCAACGAGTCGCGCAAGATCCTCGGCCTCCCGGAGCTGCTGGTCGCGGGCACGTGCGTGCGTGTGCCGGTGTTCACGGGGCACTCGCTCGCGATCCACGCCGAGTTCGGCCAGGCCATCTCGCCCGACCGCGCGCGCGAGCTCCTCGCCGATGCCCCCGGTGTCGCGCTCTCGGACATCCCGAACCCGCTCGAGGCCGCGGGTGCCGACCCGTCGTTCGTGGGCCGCGTCCGCACCGACCAGAGCGTGCCCGGTGGTCGTGGCCTGGTGCTGTTCGTCTCGAACGACAACCTCCGCAAGGGTGCCGCGCTCAACGCGGTGCAGGTCGCGGAGCTGGTCGCGGCGGACCTTGCGAGCAAGGCCTCGACCCCCGCGTGACCCGGCTGTCGGGACGAGCGTGACCTGGAGGTCACGCCGGTCCTGACGCCCGCCAGGCGACGCAGTGCCCGACGGCGCCCCTCACCTTCCGGTGGGTGGGCGCCGTCGTGCTGTGCGCCGTCCCCGAGAGGTGGGCTGTGGCCCCTGATCCCGACGTGATCAGGGGCCACAGCCCATCTCTGGGTGAGGACCCCTTGCGTCGAGCAATGGTTCTATGGTTCATTACTCATGTAATGAACCATAGAACGTGCGATCGACGAGAGGATGGGCCCCATGTTCGACGGACCTGAACCCATCTACCTGCAGATCGCCCAGCAGATCCGCGCCCAGATCCTGAGCGGCGACCTCGCCGAGGAGGAGCAGGTCATGTCCACGACCCAGTACGCGACGACGTTCCGCATCAACCCCGCGACAGCCGCCAAGGCCTTCGCCGGGCTGGTCGACGAGGGCGTCCTCTACAAGCGGCGCGGCGTCGGCATGTTCGTCGCGACAGGGGCCCGCGAGAAGCTGCTCGCGGAGCACCGCGACCGCTACTTCGCCGAGGTCCTGCGCCCCGCGCTGGTCCAGGCCGACCTGCTGGGCATCACGCCCGCCGAGATCGTGGACCACGTCCTCGGCCGCGGACCCCAGGACCGCCCCACCCCGACGGGAGAGACCTCATGACCGCCCCCACCCGCCCCGAGCCGTTCGGTGTCGAGCTCCGGGACGTGACCCTGAGCTTCGGCAAGGACGAGAAGCACCCTGCGCTCGACGGCCTGAGCCTCCAGGTGCGCCCGGGCACGATCACGGGCCTGCTCGGCCGCAACGGCGCGGGCAAGACCACCGCCCTCTCGCTCGTCGCGGCCATGCGTCGGCCCGACGCCGGGACCGTGCTGGTCGACGGCGAGGACCCGTTCGAGAACGCGTGGGCCACGGCCGGCACCCAGCTCGTCCGCGAGAGCGGCGACACGATCGCCGCGACCAAGGCCTCCGACAGCCTGGGCTACTACGCCGAGATGCGCGAGCACTGGGACGCTGACCTCGCGGCCCGCCTGGTCGACCTGTTCGAGATCGACCTGCGCAAGGCTCCTGAGAGCCTCTCGCGCGGCAAGCGCTCGGCGCTCGGCGCGATCATCGGGCTCGCGTCGCGTGCGCCGCTGACGATCTTCGACGAGGTGTACCTCGGGATGGACGCGCCCAGCCGGTACGCGTTCTACGACGCGCTCGTCGAGGACTACGCGGAGCACCCGCGCACGATCATCCTGTCGAGCCACCTGATCGACGAGGTCGAGCGGATCTTCGAGGACGTCGTGATCGTGGACAAGGGACGTGTGCTCCTCGCGGAGAGCGTCGAGTCGGTCCGCGGCAGGGGAGTGAGCCTCACAGGGTCCGCCGCCGTGGTCGAGCAGTTCGTCGACGGTCGCCGGGTGCTGGCCCGCCAGCGCCTGGGCGGCACGGCCCAGGTCACGCTCTTCGGCACGCTCGACGACGCCGAGCGCACCGCGGCGACCGAGGCGGGCCTCGAGCTCGGCGCGGTGCCGTTGCAGGACCTGTTCGTGCACCTGACCCGAGAGGAGCGGTCATGACCGAGAACCTGGTGGGCCCCGCAGCCCTCACCGACCGGGAGGTGCGACGTGCCACGGTGCGGCGCGCGGCCGAGAAGCGGTCGCTGCGCACCGCCGTCTGGTCGATGGCAGCCGGCACGTGGCAGATCGGCGTGTGGTTCTGGGCGATCGTGCTGGTCATCGCGGGCATCATCGGCTACGTCGAGGTACGCACCGACATCCTCGACGGCAGCGTGATCGACGGTGTCGTGAGCGGGTCGGCGAAGTTCTTCCTGTTCGTCATGGGCATCATCACCCCCCTCGCCATGATCGCGGTGCACGTCGCGGCAGGAGGTACCCGCCGTTCGTTCATCCGTTCGGCCTGGGTCACGGCGGTGATCCTCGGGGTCACGTTCGCCGCCGTGGCGGCGGTGCTCGGCTACGTGGAGTGGCTCGTGTTCCGCGCGCAGGGCTGGTCGCCCGAGCTCGACCGGGCCCAGCTCTACGCCGACGGCGGGCAGGTCGGCACCGCGTTCCTGGTGCAGCTGTTCTTCTGCAGCGTCTACTGGCTCGCGGGTGCGGCGATCGGCATGGGCTACTACGGCTTCGGCGTGTGGCGCGGGACCTTCGCGATCCCGCCGTTCCTGCTCCCGCTGGTCCTCGTCGAGCTCGCGTTCCAGAGCGGCTACTTCGGCAGGCCGTTCGCCCAGGCGGTCGGCCTCGCCGACGCCGAGGTGCTCACCGCGGTGGTGGGTGGCCTGCTGAGCCTCGCCGCAGCGGCCTTCGCCTTCCACCTGGTCACCCGGTCGGTGGCCATCGCTCCCGTCACGACCTGACGGACCTCTGACGACCCTGGCGTCCACGACGCCTTAGCGTGCCGCGTCCCCGACCGGGGCGGGCACACCCACCACAGCGTTCATCCCGTCCGACGGACGGCGCCCGGGTCCACCGGTGCGCCGCCCGGCGGGCGAACACACCCTCAGGGAGGTCGCCATGACCACCGCACACCCCACCTCGCCCTCGCCGTCCGCAGCGCCGTCACGCTCGACACGTCCGGTGCCCGACGGCGCCGCACCGGCGATCGAGGTCGTCGCCCTGCGCAAGGCGTACGGGAGCACCGTCGCCGTGCGCGACGTGAGCTTCGCCGTCGGGCCGGGGGAGATCTTCGGCATCCTCGGCCCCAACGGGGCCGGCAAGACGACCACGGTCGAGTGCCTCGCCGGGCTCCGGCAGGCCGACGCCGGGACCGTCCGGATCCTCGGCCGGGACCCTCAGTCGGACCCGGCCTCGGTGCGCGAGCTCCTGGGCGTCCAGCTCCAGGAGGCCGAGCTCAACGAGCGCATGACCGTGGCCGAGGCGCTGCGGCTCTACGCCTCGTTCTACGAGGACCCTGCCGACACGGCCGAGCTCATGGACCTGCTGGACCTCACCCCGCACCGCGACCGGCAGTTCGCGAAGCTCTCGGGCGGGCAGAAGCAGCGGCTCTCGATCGCGCTCGCGCTCGTCGGGAACCCGCAGGTCGCGATCCTCGACGAGCTGACCACGGGGCTCGACCCGCAGGCCCGTCGTGCGACGTGGGACCTCGTCGAACGCGTGCGCGACCGGGGCGTGACGATCCTGCTCGTGACGCACTTCATGGACGAGGCCGAGCGCCTGTGCGACCGCCTCGTCGTCATCGACCAGGGCGTCGTCGTCGCGGCCGGGTCCCCGGCCGAGCTCATCGAGTCGGTCGACTCCTCGCGCGTGCTGCGCCTGCGGGTCGAGCCCCACGAGGAGGCCGGCGTCCTCGAGGTCCTCGACGGGCTCGCGGACGTCCGGGCCGTGGCGCGCGTGGGTCGCGAGATCGAGGTGACCGGGACGCGGCGGGTGCTGCCCGCCGTCGTGCTGGCCCTCGCGGAGCGCGACGTCGTGCCCGACGTCCGGACCATGACCCGCTCGCTCGAGGACGTGTTCGTGCACGTCACGGGCAGGACGTACGACCACACGGGGGCGACGGGCCCCTCGCCGACCGGCGACCCGTCCGACACCGAAGGAGCAGTGCGATGACCACGCAGACGGCACGGACCACGACCCAGGGCGCCCGCCGGGTGCCCGGCCCCCGGCGCCGCAGGATCGCCGGCACCGGCTGGCACGGCCTGCGGACCCTGACCCTGACCGAGGCCCGGCTGCTGCTCCGCGACCCGGGGACGGTCTTCTTCGCGCTCTTCTTCCCGACCGTCCTGCTCGTGGGCGTGGGCTTCGCGTTCCCCGGCATGCGGGACGTCATCACCGACGCGCCGCCGCCGTGGGAGGGGCTGACCGCGGTCGCCGTCTACGTGCCCGTGGCGCTCGCGACCGCGGTCGCCACGGTCGCGCTCACGACCCTGCCCGTCTACTTCGCGACGTTCCGCGAGAAGGGCGTGCTGCGCAGGCTCTCGACGACCCCCATGAGGCCGCAGGGCCTCATCGGCGCGCACCTGTTCATCAACCTGGTGACGGTCTGCGTCGCGGCGCTGCTCGCGGTGGTCGTGGGGAGCCTGGTGTTCGACCTCGCGGGCCCCACGAACCTCGCGGTCGTCCTGGCGAGCTTCCTGCTGGGGATCCTGTCGATGTTCTCCCTCGGGATGCTCATCGCGTCGCGCGCCGGGAAGGCGAGCACCGCGTCGGCGATCGGGATGACGCTGTACTTCCCGATGCTCTTCCTCGCGGGCATGTGGACGCCCGGGCCGGCCATGCCTGAGGTCGTGCAGACCGTCGCGGGCTACACGCCGCTCGGCGCGGCGACGCAGGCCATGACGACGGGCTGGTTCGGGACGGGCGTCCCGGTGTCGCAGCTCGTGGTCATGGCGGTGTGGACCGCGGTGCTGCTGCCGGTCGCAGCGAGGCTCTTCCGCTGGTCGTGAGCCAGCGGGTGGGTGCGTCGAGCCGCGTGTCGAGGTAGACCCGTGTGCGTGAGGTAGACCCCTCGGGGGGGGTACGGAACCCCAACGGGGGTCCGCGGGGGGGTTTAAAAAAAAACCTACCCCACAGAACAT
>NZ_JBHVOS010000013.1:0-128264 GCF_042887685.1 Oerskovia sp. NPDC057915
CCCTGCACCAGATCTCCAACCTGCCCGGCAGACCCGGACGCCACCTCTCCGTCCTGGCCTACAAAGCCGCCCAACGCGTCATCGGCTTCAACTAGTACCCCTCGAAGGGCCCGGCACCACCACGGTGCCGGGTCCTTCGTCATGCCCCAGCGCGTACCCGACACGCACCGACACGTACGGATGCGCACGGATACGCACCGACGCGCACGGATACGCACCGACACGCACAGCAGGGTGGAGACGGCGGCCGGCCCCTGACGACCGTGGCCGCCTGTCGACCGGCGAGCGGCGGCGTGGTTGCCCGTTCGCAGGGGCTCGACGTCGCGAGGGGCGGCGTAGGGAGGGTCGACGCCGCGCGGGGTGACGTCGTGCGGCGCCCCCGTACGTCGCTCTCGTGGGCGGCTGACGACCGTCTCGTACCGGGATCCGCCCCGCCACCCTGCCGGTCCTGCCCGGCCCGAAGAGGCACGGACCTGTGGCTCGGTGCGTGACGCCGACATGCCCACGTCACGGGGTCCGGAGCTCCTCGCCAGCCCCCCGACCCGACCCGGGCGACAGTTTGTGCACTCAAATCGACAGGTTGTGCAGAACGGCCTGGCGGCCGTCGTGAAGCGCGATGTGATGAGTCCGCTGGGCTCCGCTGATGGGACACCGCGTGTGCCATGCGCAGCGCAGCGTCGTCAGGACAGGGAACGACTCCGATGTCGACCAGGTCCGCACGACCGATGTTGCCACGAGGGGGCATCTAGGGCGCGGCAGCACTTGAAGAGTCGAAGGAGACACACACGTGTACACCGGCAAGCGCGACGAAATGGGATGTCGATGAAGACTACGGCTACGGCACGACGAGGCCAGAGGATGACCAGAGGGGCCAAGGGAGCGGCTGCGCTCTCGGCGATCGCCCTGATCGCGGTTGCGGGATGCACCAGCGGCACCTCCGACGAGAACGAGTCCAAGGGTGGGAACGCCTTCACCACCCGTGAGGTCACCGACGGCAAGACCGACTTCGTCGTCGTCACGAACCCTGGCGACGGCCCGGTCCTCTCGTACGGTGCCGACAGCGGGATCGAGCTCCTGACGGAGGACGTCGACGGCAAGAAGTCCGCCTTCAAGGACATGAACGGCAACGGCACGCTGGACACGTGGGAGGACTGGCGCGTCCCGGCCAAGGACCGCGCAGCAGACCTCGCCCAGGAGATGTCCGTCGAGCAGATCGCCGGCCTGATGCTGTTCAGCTCGCACGAGCGTTCCCAGGTGGACGGGCTCACCGACGCGCAGAAGGAGTACCTGAAGGACTCCAACCTGCGCAACGTCCTGCACGCCGGCGCGAGCGACGCCGAGGCGACGGTCAAGTGGGCCAACGCGATGCAGGCCTACACGGAGACCCTCGCGGCCGAGGGCACCCCGTACGTCCCGGTGAACTTCGCCTCCGACCCGCGCTCGACCGCGGGCTCCGGCGGTTACAACGCCGAGGGCGCGGACATCTCGCGCTGGCCGTCCAACCTCGGCCTCGCCGCGACGTTCAACCCGGAGCACACCAAGAACTTCGGCGAGATGTCCTCGGCGGAGTACCGGGCGCTCGGCCTGACGACGGCCCTGTCGCCGCAGATCGACCTCGCGACCGAGCCGCGCTGGCTGCGCGTCGGTGGCACGTTCGGCGAGGACGCGGACCAGAACACCGAGCTGGCCGCAGCCTACGTCGACGGCTACCAGGGCAGCGAGGGCAAGGACCAGTGGGGTCCGGAGTCCGTCAACGCCATGATCAAGCACTGGTCCGGCGATGGGCCGGGCGAGGGTGGCCGCGAGGGTCACACGGACGCGGGTAAGTACGGCGTGTACCCCGGTGACAACATCGCGGCACAGCAGCAGGCGTTCCTCGGGTCGCTCGACTCCGCGGCGGTCATGACCGCCTACTCGATCGCCCTCGACGCGAACGGCAACCCGAAGTTCACCGACCGCATGGGGACGGCGTACGACCAGGACCGCATGGACCAGCTCCGCAAGGACGCCGGCTACGAGGGCGTCGTGGTCACCGACTGGGGCGTCATGAGCGGCGCCAACGACGAGGGCGAGATGTTCGGCATGGCCTGGGGCGCCGAGAGCCTCACCCCGGCCGAGCGCTACCTCAAGGTGCTGGGCACCGGCCACGACATGTTCGGTGGCGTCAACGACGCGACCCACATCCTCGAGGCCGCAGACCTGTGGCAGCAGAAGTTCGAGGCTGGTGAGCTCGAGGAGGACGCGCAGACCCGCTTCCAGGAGTCCGGCGCACGCATCCTGACGATGTTCTTCAACCCGGGCCTGTACGAGAACCCGTTCCTCGACCTCGAGCAGTCGAAGGCAGTCCTCGCGAGCGACGACAAGGTCGAGGCGGGCTACGCGGCCCAGCTCGACTCGGTGGTCATGCTCAAGAACGACGGTGAGACCATCTCGGCCGCGGACGCCGCGGACTGGAAGGACAAGACGGTCTACATCCCGCGCAACTTCAACACCGGTTTCCCGAGCGCGTTCGGTCCCGGTGAGTACACCGAGGCGCCGAGCATCGACATCGAGACCGCCGAGAAGTACTTCGGCAAGGTCGTCACCGACGAGGCCGTGACCGACGCCGAGGGCGTCGTGACGAGCTACACCGCTCCCGACCTCTCCGACGTCGACGTCGTCCTGGTGGGCATGGACTCCCCGGACAACGGCGGCAACTTCTCCAACATCGGTCACGACCTGGAGAACGACACCTGGTACCCGCTGTCGCTGCAGTACCGCCCGTACACGGCCGACGGCGAGAACGTCCGCAAGGTCTCGCTCTCGGGCGACATCCTGGCCGACGGCACCAAGCAGAACCGCTCGTACTTCGGCAACACCTCGAAGATCGCGAACGAGTCCGACCTCGACGCGTTCGAGCGTGCCACGGCCGCTGTCGAGGCCACCGGCAAGGACATCCCCGTGATCACGGTCCTCAAGGCGATCAACCCGGTCGTCCCGACCGAGTTCGAGGGCAAGTCCGACGCCATCGTCGTGGGCTTCGGCACCAGCGACCAGGCGCTCATCGAGGTCGCGCTCGGCCTCTACGAGCCGCAGGGCCGCTTGCCGATCCAGTTCCCCAAGGACATGGACACGGTCGAGGCTCAGCTCGAGGACGTCTCGAAGGACATGACGCCCTACACGGACGCCGCGGGCAGCTCGTACGACTACGGCTTCGGCCTGAACTACGCGGGGCCGATCACGGACTGACGGCGACGCACGGGTGGCCGGCGGCCTGAGCCGGCGGCCACCCGGTACCGGGGCGTCCACGTGGACGCCCCGGTACACCCGTAAGGCTGCGGGACGTTCTCGCAGCCAGAACTCACCAAGGAGCAGAAGTGAAGCAGAACAAGGTGCTGACCACCGGCCTCGGCGTCGTCCTGGGTCTGACGGGGCTCTTCGGGCTCACCGCCTGCGGCAGCGGCGACAGCGACTCGGGCGCGAACACCTCCGCGGAGCAGGCAGCCGACGTCGACATCAAGGAAGACCTCGAGAACGCCAAGACGGCCGTGGCAGACGCCCTGGCCGAGGACGACTCCTGGGCCCAGATTATGCTTGCGAGCGACGTCAAGGCCCCGACCGTCAAGTACGGCCTCCTCGTGGTGCCCTACACGGCCTCGGACGCCGCGTCGCGCGTGCAGGGCACGGTCGACATCAAGGACGGCAAGTTCACGATCGAGGGCGACTCGGCCGCCACCGGCCAGACGTGGCAGATCGACCAGGACGGAAAGATCTCCGAGGTCTCGGAGTAGCTCTACGGAGCACCGCCCGGTCCCTGGCCAGACGACGTCCGCGGGACCGGGCCGTCGACCCATCACGACGAGACGCTGGCAGTGCGTCACGTCTGCGGCGCAAGCCGTCGGTCACCCCATGACCTGATCGCTGCCCGCACTCGAGGAGGAATGCAGTGAACGCCAAGGCGAACAACGCCGACCGGCAGAAGAAGCCGATGTCGAACAAGAAGTACCTGTGGATCTGGGCCCCCGCGCTCGCCACGGTGACGGTGGTGACGGTCGTCGCGAACGTGGCGCTCAACGTCGCCGGCGGCTGGGTCGCGTCCCAGTTCGGTTCGGGTACGTACGAGTTCACGAACGCGGCCGAGTCCGCCGGGTGGGACACCGAGTACTACACGTCCGACTTCGGCAGCATCGAGGAGGTCGACGAGGCGGCCAAGTCCCTCGTCGAGGAGATCGCGGCAGGCGGCATCGTCCTGGCCAAGAACGAGGCGGGCACGCTTCCCCTGGCGTCGAGCTCGCGCGTGACGATGCTGGGTCGCGCTGCCGCGGACCCGGTGTTCGGTGGCTCGGGCTCCGGCTCGGTCGACACGAACTCGGCCGTCACCGCCCGTGCCGGGCTGGAGAACGCCGGCTTCGAGGTGAACGACCAGGTCTTCACCACGATCGAGGCGTTCGCTGCGGAGAACCCCCGGGGCTACATCGAGATGGACCGCCCCGACATCTCCACCTACTACATCGGCGAGCTGCCGGTGGGCGAGTACGAGGCGCAGTCCGCGTCGTTCGCCGACTACTCCGACGCCGCCGTCGTCTTCGTCGGTCGCCCCGGTGGTGAGGGTGGTGACCTCACGCAGGACATGACCGGCTGGGACGAGAACGCGGCACCCGGTCAGCACCAGCTTGAGCTGAACCAGGACGAGAAGGACATGATCGAGCTCGCGAAGTCGAGCTTCGAGAACGTGGTCGTCGTCGTCAACTCCTCGACCACGATCGAGATGGGCGCCCTGCAGGACGACCCTGAGATCGACTCGATCCTGCTGGCCGGTTCGCCGGGCGCCACGGGCCTCAGCGCCCTGGGTCGCATCCTGGCGGGCGACGTGAACCCGTCCGGCCGTACCTCGGACCTCTGGGCGGCCGACTTCACCGCGGACCCGACCTTCGCCAACTTCGGCGGGTTCGTCTACGACAACATCGAGGCCTCCTTCCCGGTCCCCGCGATCGAGAAGGCCACCTCCAACGCCACGCTCACGTCGGACGCCCCGTTCGTGAACTACGCCGAGGGCATCTACTTCGGCTACCGCTACTACGAGACCGCGGCGGCCGAGGGCTTCATCGACTACGACGAGGCCGTCGTCTACCCGTTCGGCTACGGCCTGAGCTACTCCGACTTCGCCTGGAAGGTCGTCAGCACCGAGGCCGGCGAGGTCGACGGGAAGATCTCCGTGACGGTCGAGGTCACGAACACGGGCACCACGGCGGGCAAGGACGTCGTCGAGCTCTACTACACCGCTCCCTACACCCAGGGCGGCATCGAGAAGTCCGAGGTCGTGCTCGGTGGCTTCACCAAGACGGGGCTCCTGGAGCCCGGGGCGAGCGAGACGGTCACGATCGACCTCGCCGTCGAGGACATGGCCTCCTACGACCACCTGGGCAACAAGGCGTACGTCCTCGAGGCGGGCGACTACAGCGTCTCGCTGCGGACCGACTCCCACACCGTCGCGCCGGGCACCGAGCCCATCGTCTACACGGTCGACTCCGACGTCGTCTTCTCGGGTGACAACCACCGGGTGACGGACCTCGCCGAGGTCACCAACCAGTTCGACGACGTCTCGGCGCAGTTCAGCGCCGAGCCGACCGACGGCAAGATCCTGTCGATGTCCCGCGCGGACTTCGCCGGGACGTTCCCGACGGCGCCGACCGCCGACATGCTCGTCGCCGACGAGGCCGTCCAGAAGGGCTTCGAGCCCTGGGACCTCGAGGCGGCCGCTGCGGCGTTCGAGGGCGAGAAGCCCACGACCGGTGCGCAGACCGACCTGACCCTGGTCGACATGCGCGGCCTGCCCAAGGACGACCCGAAGTGGGACGAGCTGCTCGACGCGGTCTCCGTCGGTGACATGACGTCGATGCTGCTCAACGGTGCCTACCAGACGGCTGCGATCGGCTCGATCGCCAAGCCGCAGACCGTCGAGCCCGACGGCCCCGCCGGGTTCTCCTCGTTCATCAACTCCTCGATCAACGGGGTGGCCTACCCGTCCGAGTTCCTCATCGCGCAGACGTGGGACGTCGAGCTCGGTGCGGCCATGGGCGAGATGCTCGGCAACGAGGCGATGTTCAAGGGCATCAACGGCTGGTACGCGCCGGCGATGAACCTGCACCGTTCGCCGTTCGGTGGGCGCAACTTCGAGTACTACTCGGAGGACCCGTTCCTCTCGGGTGCGATGGCGACCTCGGTGGCCAACGGTGCCGCGACGAAGGGCGTCTACACCGCGCTCAAGCACTTCGCGCTCAACGAGCAGGAGACGAACCGCGTCAACAACGGCATCGCCACATGGGCGACCGAGCAGACGATCCGCGAGATCTACCTCAAGCCGTTCGAGATGGCCGTCAAGGGCATCACCATGGACGTGCAGTACGTGTCCGACGACGAGGGCACGATCTCGGAGACGACGATCGGCGCGGGCAGCATCATGAGCTCGTTCAACCGCATCGGCTCCACGTGGGCCGGCGGCTCCGAGGCGCTCATGACGAACGTCCTGCGCACCGAGTGGGGCTTCGAGGGCTTCGCGATCTCGGACTTCAACCTGTACCCGTACATGAACCCGAACCAGAGCATCAGCGCAGGCACGGACCTCACCCTGACCTTCCAGCCGTCGAAGTCCCTCGGGGACACCACGTCGGCCAAGGCGGTCAGCGACATCCGTGAGGCGACCCACAACATCCTGTTCACGGTCACCAACTCCAACGCGATGAACGGGCTCGCGCCCGGGGCCACGGTCACCTACACGCCGCCGACCTGGGTCTACATCCAGATCGGTGCGACGGTGCTGATCGGTCTCCTGGTGCTGGCCGGCGGGTTCATGGTGACGCGTCGCGTGCTGCGTCACCGCAAGGCCGAGGCTCCCACCGCCACCCCGGAGCGGGTGGCCGTCGGCGCCGACTCCTGAGACCGCCTCGGTCCGTCGTGCGGGTGGACCCCCGTCACGTGCGCGACGGACCGAGGTTCCTGCGGCCGGGTGGCCGGCGGGGCGTGTTCCAGCGCGTCCCGTCGGCTGCCCGGTCTTCTTCGCCCCGTCCCGGGGCACGGATGCCCTCGTGAGCGCCTTCCCCCCCCTGTCAGGGTGGGGGAGGCCCTCTCGAGGGCATCGTCGTGTCCCGACGACGGCGGTGCGTGCTCGGTCGGCAGCGAGGTGCGGCAAGGCGCCGGTCAGGCCGTCCGGTCGAGGGTGTGGGTCGCGGGCTGCGGCTCGTGGGGCCGGTCCAGGAGCTCGTGCACCGACCGCCGGTGGTCCTCGGGGGCAGGGAGCTGCTCGGCCAGCTCGACGACCCATCCCGACAGTCTGCGCAACGGCACGTTGTGGTCGTTCGACGCGGCGCGCAGCACGCTGAAGGCGCGGGCGGCGCTCACGTCGCACGTGAGGGCCAGGATGCCCTTCGCCTGCTCGATCGTGGCGCGATGCTCGGCGGCAGCGCGGATCTGCTCGCCCGCGAGGACCTCGGCCCGCTGGGCGACGGTGCTCGTGAGGTCGGTGAGGTACCCCATGACCTCGACGACCTCGTGCGTGGCGCGGTCGCGCCGCCCCTGCCCCACGAGGCACAGGGTCCGTTCGCGGCCCTTGGCCGTCTCGATGCGGTGGACGCTCGAGAAGGGCTGCGCGTCCTCGCCCGCGCGGAGGAGCACCTCCTCGACGTCGGCGCGGTCGTCGGGGTGGCGGAGCGCCAGGAAGGTGTCCGTCGTCGGTGTGATCTCGTCCGGGTCGTAGCCGTGCAGGGCAAAGGTCTCGGACGACCACCACCAGCGTCCGGTGGCCAGGTCGTGCCGGAACCGGCCGACCGGACGTGCCGGCGCGCGGCCACCCTGGCGCATCGAGGAGTCGGCGCGTTCCGGGCGGGTAGGGGTGACGGTCATGGTGCGACGACTCCTCGGGGTGCGTGCTCGTGTCGGCGTCGGCACCCCTTCGTGTCGGCACCCTCCACGTTCTCGCACCGCGTGCGTGCGCGCCTCGACCGAAAGTCGGTATCTCGATCCACCGGAGGTCGTGGTGTCGCGGGACGGCTGCGTGCGTCGATCGGGCGGTGCCCCTCCGGGCGTCCTCGACGGACGCGAGGCGTCTGCTCGCGCGGTGGGGGCCTCGAGCAGCCGTCGGCGGCGCCCGTCGTCGCCCAGGAACGACGATGCAGGTCAGGCGCCAGCGCGCTGACCTGCATCTGGGGGTGCCCCGGGTGGGATTCGAACCCACACTGGATCGGGTTTGAGCCGAACGCCTCTGCCGGTTGGGCTACCGGGGCACGGGCCGTCAGGGGATCACGAGGAGTCCGCTGCGGTGCGTGGACCATCGAACCACAGAACCAGGACGAAACGAGAATCACACCCCGGGTGCAGGGCGATCGAGGTGTTCTCCCACTACGATGAGGGACGTGAGTGACGACAACGCGCAGCCCGATGCCACGGCACCGCTCGACCTGCCCCCCCTGATCCAGCCCGAACCGAGCGCCGAGCCCGAGGCCCCCGCTGCGCCGTCGGGCGGTCGCCCTGCCCGCCGTGCCGTCGTCGCGGAGGACGAGGCCCTGATCCGCATGGACGTCGTCGAGACGCTCCGCGAGGCGGGCTTCGACGTCGTCGGCGAGGCGGGTGACGGTGAGACCGCGGTCAAGCTGGCGCTCGAGCTCAAGCCCGACGTCGTCGTGATGGACGTCAAGATGCCCGAGCTCGACGGCATCTCGGCGGCCGAGCGCATCGGCAAGGCGCACGTCGCCCCCGTGGTGCTCCTGACGGCGTTCTCGCAGACCGAGCTGGTCGAGCGTGCCCGCGACGCCGGCGCCATGGCATACGTCGTCAAGCCGTTCAGCCCCGCGGACCTGCTGCCCGCCGTGGAGATCGCGATCTCCCGCTACTCGCAGATCAGCGCGCTCGAGGCCGAGGTCGCGGACCTGGCCGAGCGCTTCGAGACCCGCAAGCGCGTCGACCGCGCCAAGGGTCTCCTCATGACCAAGATGGGGCTCTCGGAGCCCGAGTCGTTCCGCTGGATCCAGAAGACGTCCATGGACCGTCGACTGACCATGCGAGAGGTCGCGGACGCCGTCATCGAGCAGGTCGGCGGCGCCTGACCCGGCAGGACGTGGCGTGAACCGGGTCGTGAACAGCCTCTTTGTTCGGGACGCTCAAGAAGGCTATCGTCATGGACAGGTGTCCAGGACGACGGGTTCGATGATTCGGACACCCACGAAGCATCAGTCGATCGATGACCGGGGGCGCTCGTCGGCGGCAGACAGCCCTGCTGCCGCCGGGGTGCTCCGAGGTCGGAGGATCCTACGAGGAGGTTCCACGTGCGTGCAGCAGTAGTGGTCAGGCCTGCGGTCGGCGACGACCTCCCTGGTGTCGCTGCACTCTGTGCCGAGGCGCGCCGCGAGTCCGCGGCCGGCCCTCAGGTCTGCCTCTCCGACGAGTCCAAGCTGGTCCGCCAGCTCCGTGTCCTGCTGTCGGTCCCCGGCGGCACGGCTCTCGTGGCCTTCCACGACGACGTCCCGGTCGGCTTCCTCCTCGCCCGTGTGCTCGACCCGCACCTCTTCAACGACGAGCCGAGCCTGTACATCGAGGCGCTCTACGTGTCGCAGGACGCGCGGCGCCGCGGGGTGGGGCACGCGCTGCTCACCGCGACCGCCGACCTCGCGGCCGAGCACGGCGCGATCGACGTCTTCTCGGTGCCGATCCCGGGCTCACGGGGCGTGCAGCGCTTCCTCGCGCGGCTCGGGTTCGCGCCGGCCGCCGGGCACCGCGTCGTCTCGACGTCGGTGCTCCAGCGCCGGCTCGCCGCCGACTCGGGCACCCTGCGCCGGGGCGCCCGCAGCCTCGAGGACCTCATCGCGCGTCGCCGCAAGGCGCGGACCGACGGTCAGACAGGTCCCGTCGACCTCCGGGCCTTCCAGGACGACTACCGTCGCGAGGCCGCCGCAGGTCTCGACGCGCCGCTCGTGAGCGAGCCCGCGGTCCGCTGACCCCGCCTCACGCGAAGGGCCCGGCTCGATCTCTCGAGCCGGGCCCTTCGTCGTCGGGGCGTCGTGGCAGGGCAGCCCTCCCGGGTGCCCGCGCGCGACCCTGGCGCGCGTCAGCGTGCGTCGAGGACCATGCACGTCAGGCGTGCGGTGCACACGCGGCGGGCCTCGTCGTCGACGACGACGATCTCGTAGCTCGCGGTGGTGCGGCCGAGATGGAGCGCGGTCGCGACGCCGTGCACCGAGCCAGAACGCACCCCGCGGTGGTGTGTGGCGTTGATCTCGATACCTACCGCCGCACGACCCGCGCCCGCGTGGACCTGGGCCGCGATCGAGCCCAAGGTCTCGGCGAGGACGACCGATGCGCCGCCGTGCAGCAGACCTGCGGGCTGGGTGTTCCCGGCGACCGGCATGGAGCCGGCCACGCGGTCCGGGGCGACGTCGTCGAGCGTGATGCCCATGCGCTCGATGAGGGTGCCCACGGTGCTCGCGCGCAGCGCGTCGAGCGCCGCGTCGTCGGGGGAGGTGGTCGGGCTCTCGGCTCCGTACGTGTCAGTCATAGCGGATAGGTTTGCACTCGTGACCACCACTGCGCGACCTCGCCTCCTGCTGATCGACGGACACTCGATGGCCTACCGGGCCTATTTCGCCCTGCCGGTCGAGAAGTTCTCGACGACGACCGGGCAGTCGACGAACGCCGTCTACGGGTTCACGTCGATGCTGACGAACCTGCTGCGCGACGAGAAGCCGACGCACGTCGCGGTCGCGTTCGACGCGGGCCGCGCGTCGTTCCGCACCGAGGTCCTGCCGACGTACAAGGGCACGCGCGACGCGAGCCCCGAGCCCTTCAAGGGCCAGGTCCCGCTCATCAAGGACATCCTCGCGACGCTCAACATCCCGGTGCTGCAGAAGGAGAACTTCGAGGCGGACGACATCTTCGCGACGCTCGCGACGCAGGCCGCGGCCGTGGGCATGGAGGTCCTGGTCTGCTCGGGGGACCGGGACTCGTTCCAGCTCGTCAGCGAGGACGTGACGGTGCTCTACCCCAAGGTCGGTGTCTCGACGCTCGCTCGCATGACCCCGGACGCGGTCCTGGAGAAGTACGGCGTCCCGCCCGAGCGCTACCCGGACCTCGCGGCCCTGGTGGGGGAGACGAGCGACAACCTCCCCGGGATCCCGGGCGTGGGCCCCAAGACGGCCGCCAAGTGGATCAACGCGTACGACGGCCTGGACGGCGTGCTCGCCTCGGCCGACAAGATCACGGGCAAGGCGGGGGAGAACCTGCGGGCGAACCTCGACCAGGTGCGCCTCAACCGCCGGCTCAACGCCCTGCTGACGGACATGGAGCTCCCGCTCGGCCCCGACGACCTGCTGGCCCAGCCCTGGGACCGCGAGGCCATGCACCGCGTGTTCGACGCGCTGGAGTTCACGGCCCTGCGCGAGCGTCTCTTCGCGCTCGCCCCCGAGGGCGAGGAGGACGTCGAGGAGGGTTTCGACGTGTCGCTCGCCACGCTCGGGCAGGGCGAGCTCGGCGCGTGGCTCACGGCCCGCAAGGAGCGCCCGGTCGGCCTCGTGGTCGCGGGCAAGGCCGCCCCGGTGGGCGGCGACGCGTGGTCGCTCGCGGTGGCGGACGACGGCGCCGCAGCGGTGGCGGTGGACCTCGCCGACGTCGCGGTCGTCGACGAGCAGGCTCTGTCGGCGTGGCTCGCGGACGCCGACGCACCCAAGGTGGTGCACGGGGCGAAGGCCACGTGGCACGAGCTCGCGTCGCGAGGGTTCGACCTACGGGGCGTCGTGTTCGACACCGAGCTCGCGGCCTACCTGTGCCACCCCGACCAGCGCGGCTACGACCTGGGTGACCTCGCGATCCGGCACCTCAAGCGCGAGCTGCGCGTCGAGGAGGTCGACGAGCCCCAGGGTGCGCTCGACCTGTCGCTCGACGGCTCGGGCGAGGACAAGCGGGACGCCGTGCGGGCCACCGGCGTCCTCGACCTCTCGGAGGTCCTCGTGGGCGAGCTGCGCGACCGCGGCGCGGACCACCTGCTCAAGGACCTCGAGCTGCCGCTCGTCGACGTGCTCGCCCGCATGGAGTCGCGCGGCATCGCCGCGGACGTCGAGTACCTCACCGAGCTCGAGAAGCACTTCGGCGAGCTCGTGGCCACCGCCGCCTCCGAGGCCTACGACGTGATCGGTCGCGAGGTGAACCTGGGCTCGCCCAAGCAGCTCCAGGAGGTCCTGTTCGACCAGCTGGGCATGCCCAAGACCAAGAAGATCAAGACCGGCTACACGACGGACGCCTCGGCCCTCGCGGACCTGTTCGCCAAGACGGGACACCCGTTCCTCGAGCACCTGCTCGCGCACCGCGACGCCACGCGCCTGCGCCAGACGGTCGAGGGCCTGCTCAAGTCCGTCGCCTCCGACGGGCGCATCCACACGACGTTCCAGCAGACCATCGCGGCGACGGGGCGGCTGAGCTCGACCGACCCGAACCTGCAGAACATCCCCATCCGCACCGAGGCGGGCCGCCGGATCCGTCGCGCGTTCGTCGTCGGGGAGGGCTACGAGACGCTGCTGACCGCGGACTACAGCCAGATCGAGATGCGCATCATGGCGCACCTGTCGGGAGACGAGGGCCTCATCGAGGCGTTCCGCTCGGGCGAGGACCTGCACAGCTACGTGGGCTCGCGCGTGTTCGACGTCCCGACCGACCAGGTCACCCCGGCCATGCGCTCCAAGATCAAGGCCATGTCCTACGGCCTGGCCTACGGGCTGTCGTCGTTCGGCCTCTCGCAGCAGCTGAACATCTCCGTCGGGGAGGCCGCAGGCCTCATGGAGGACTACTTCGAGCGCTTCGGCGGCGTGCGCGACTACCTCACGGGTGTCGTCGACGAGGCCCGGGTCACGGGCTACACCGCGACCATCCTGGGGCGTCGCCGCTACCTGCCCGACCTCACGAGCGACAACCGCCAGCGCCGCGACATGGCCGAGCGCATGGCGCTCAACGCCCCCATCCAGGGCAGCGCGGCCGACATCATCAAGGTCGCGATGCTGGGCGTCCAGCGCGCGCTCGACGCGCAGGACCTGCGCTCGCGCCTGCTCCTGCAGGTCCACGACGAGCTCGTGGTCGAGGTCGCGGCGGGGGAGCGTGACGCCGTCGAGGAGCTCCTGCGCCGCGAGATGGGCGCCGCGGCCGACCTCTCGGTGCCGCTGGACGTCTCGGTGGGGGCAGGGCGCACCTGGCACGACGCGGGCCACTGAGCCCCTGCCGGACGCTGGGAGGGCAGGACGCACCGGCACCCGGCCGTCGCTCACGACCGAGCGAAGCGCGAACCGCCGTACTTCTTGTGGACGGCTTGGCGGCTGACCCCGAGGATCGTCGCGATGGCGGCCCAGGAGATGCCCCGCGACCGTGCACGCCGGACCACCAGCGCCTCGCGCCGGTCGGCCTCGTGCCGCAGGTCGCGCAGCGCCGCGAGGGCGCGCAGCGGGTCGTCGTCGTCGGCCGCGCGGACGAGCGTCGTCATGTCGGGCTCCTTCATCGGATGTCCTCCGGTCGGGTGGCACAAGCCACTCTGTCAACATAGGTTGACGCGTCAGCCTAGTCAACCCATGTTGACGCCCCGACGCCAGGCGGCGCGGCGCCCCGCGCCGCTTGCCGCCTGCCGCCTGCACCGTCGGCGCCGAGTCGGCGCCGACGGCCTCATGTCGCCCGGCGCGTCCGGAAGATCGCCGTGCCCGGCAGGTACGCCCCGCGGACCGGCCCCCAGCCTCCCCAGACCTCCTGGTTGTCGGCGGGCCACTCGGGCTCGACCACGTCCTCGACCACGAGCCCGGCGGCCACGACCTCGCGCACGTGGTCACCGAACGTCCGGTGGTACTCGGCGTAGGTCACGCGTCCGGCCGTGTCGGTCTCCACGTAGGGGCGTCGGTCGAAGTACGAGCGGTTCGCCGTCAGCCCGTGCTCGCTCGGGTCGTCGGGAAAGGCCCAGCGTGAGGGGTGGGTCACGGAGAACACCCACGCGCCGCCGGGGCGCAGGACGCGAGCGGCCTCCCGGTGGATCGCGGCGGCGTCGGGCACGAAGGGGATCGCGCCGAACGACGTGAACACGACGTCGAAGCTCGCGTCCGCGAACGGGAGTCTGCGTGCGTCCGCCTGGACGAGCGGCACGGCGACTCCCGTCGCGGCGTCGAGCCGCGCCCCTGTGGCGAGCATGCCGCCCGACACGTCGGTCGCGACCACCTCGACGCCTCGTGACGCCAGCCAGCGCGAGCACTGTGCCGCGCCTGCCCCGATCTCGAGCACGCGGCGGCCGTCCAGGTCGCCGAGGAGGTGCGCCTCGGACTCGCGCAGCCCCTCGGGGCACCAGCAGAAGTCGACCGCCCCGAGGAAGTCGCCGTGCTCGTCGAGGTACTCCTCGGCGTTGGCGTCCCACCATGTGCGGCCTGCGGCTCCGCCCTGCTCGGCAGGCACGTCGCGGTATCCGACCGACCCGATCGTCTCATCCGTCATGCATCCATCGTCTCGCGAGGAGGGTCGTTCCGCGGCATCGCCCCAGGTGATCGATAGGGTGGGGGCTGGTCGGTCGAGCGATGGCGCTGGTCCGCCTTCCGACGATCACTCATCACGAGACGAGGTTCGAGTTGCGCATCGGTCTGCTCACAGGTGGCGGGGACTGCCCCGGTTTGAACGCGGCCATCAGGGCCGTCGTCAAGCAGGGGATGGGCGAGTACGGACACACCATCATCGGGTTCCGCAACGGCTGGAAGGGTGTCGTCGACGGCGACATCATCCCGCTCGGGCGCCAGGACATCCGCAACGTGCTGCCCGTGGGAGGGACGCTCCTGGGGACCGCGCGCTTCCACCCGCACTCTTCCGACGGCGGGATCGACGCCGTGCTCGCGACGGTCGAGGCCGAGCGTCTCGACGCGATGATCTGCATCGGCGGTGACGGCACGCTGCACGCCGCGAGCAAGGTCGCGGACGCGGGCGTCAACATCGTCGCGATCCCCAAGACGATCGACAACGACGTGGAGGGCACCGACCTGTCGATCGGCTTCCACACGGCGGTCAACATCGCGACCGAGGCGATCGACCGCGTCCACACGACCGCGGAGAGCCACAACCGCGTCATGGTCGTCGAGGTCATGGGGCGTCATGCGGGCTGGATCGCCGTGAACGCCGGCATCGCCGGTGGTGCCGAGGTCGTGCTCGCCCCCGAGGACCCGTTCGACATGGACGCCATCGAGAAGTTCCTGCGCCACCGTCACCGGGCGCACGCCAACTTCTCGATCGTGGTCGTCGCGGAGGGGGCCGTGCCGCGCGAGGGCAGCAGCATGAACTTCACGCAGGAGCTCGGCAAGTACGGCGAGATCATCGCCGGCTCGATCGGCGAGCGCGTCTCGGCCGAGATCGCCCGCCGCACCGGGTTCGACACGCGGCTGACCGTGCTCGGCCACGTCCAGCGCGGCGGGGAGCCGACCCCGACGGACCGTATCCTCGGCAGCCGGTTCGGCGTGGCCGCGGTCGACGCGATCTCGCGGGGCGAGTCGAAGGTCATGACCGCGCTGCGAGGGGAGAGCGTCGTGCTCGTCCCGCTCGACGAGATCGCCGGCAAGGTCAAGCACGTCCCCGCCGAGCTGCTGCGGGTCGCGCACGCCCTGTCCTGACCTGCGCTCCCGCCTCGGCGGTGCACGCGAGACGGCCGCCCGTGGACCCCGCGGGCGGCCGTCGTGCGTCCCGGATCGGAGCATCGGGACGGCGGGCGGGTGAGAGCGCGTGCACCGGTCCGGCTCCCTTTGACCGCGTCGCCTTTCCATCGATAGGATGTCTGACGGTGCAGTGCGCCTACCGCCCTACCTCCTGCCTGAGACGTGACGCGTCCGTCGTGTTCGTCGTGGCGGGGCCGTTCCGTGCTCGGAGCGGAGGTCACCGGTGGTGACCACCACAGCAGCATCCCTATCCGAACTACTTCCTGTCCGCATCGGAGCATCGAACTCAATGACCATCTCCACCCCCGCGAAGTCCGCACCTCAGGTTGCCATCAACGACATCGGCACCGAAGAGGACTTCCTTGCCGCCATCGACGCCACCATCAAGTACTTCAATGACGGTGACATCGTCGAAGGCACGATCGTCAAGGTCGACCGTGACGAGGTTCTCCTCGACATCGGCTACAAGACCGAGGGCGTCATCCCCTCCCGCGAGCTGTCCATCAAGCACGACGTGGACCCCGGGGACGTCGTCAAGGTCGGTGACGCAGTCGAGGCCCTCGTCCTCCAGAAGGAGGACAAGGAAGGTCGCCTGATCCTCTCCAAGAAGCGCGCTCAGTACGAGCGTGCCTGGGGCACGATCGAGAAGATCAAGGAAGAGGACGGCGTCGTCACCGGCACCGTCATCGAGGTCGTCAAGGGCGGCCTCATCCTCGACATCGGCCTGCGCGGCTTCCTGCCCGCGTCGCTGGTGGAGATGCGCCGCGTCCGCGACCTCCAGCCGTACGTCGGCAAGGAGATCGAGGCGAAGATCATCGAGCTCGACAAGAACCGCAACAACGTCGTCCTGTCGCGTCGTGCGTGGCTCGAGCAGACGCAGTCCGAGGTTCGCTCGACCTTCCTGCAGACCCTGCAGAAGGGCCAGGTGCGCCCCGGTGTCGTCTCCTCGATCGTCAACTTCGGTGCGTTCGTGGACCTCGGCGGCGTCGACGGTCTGGTGCACGTCTCCGAGCTCTCCTGGAAGCACATCGACCACCCCTCCGAGGTCGTCGAGGTGGGCCAGGAGGTCACGGTCGAGGTCCTGGACGTCGACTTCGACCGCGAGCGCGTCTCCCTGTCGCTGAAGGCGACGCAGGAGGACCCGTGGCAGACCTTCGCCCGTACGCACGCCATCGGTCAGGTCGTGCCCGGCAAGGTCACGAAGCTCGTCCCGTTCGGTGCGTTCGTGCGCGTCGAGGACGGCATCGAGGGCCTCGTGCACATCTCCGAGCTGGCTGTCCGCCACGTCGAGCTGCCCGAGCAGGTCGTCAACGTCGGTGACGAGGTCTTCGTCAAGGTCATCGACATCGACCTCGAGCGTCGCCGCATCTCGCTGTCGCTCAAGCAGGCCAACGAGGGCGTGGACCCGGAGTCGGACGACTTCGACCCCGCGCTGTACGGCATGGCTGCCGAGTACGACGAGCAGGGGAACTACAAGTACCCCGAGGGCTTCGACCCCGAGACCAACGAGTGGCTCGAGGGCTTCGAGTCGCAGCGCGAGACGTGGGAGTCGCAGTACGCGAAGGCTCACGAGCGCTGGGAGGCTCACCGCAAGCAGGTCGCCGAGGCTCTCAAGGCCGACGACGAGGCTGCGACCTCGGGCGAGTCCGCCAGCTCCGCTGCCACCTACTCCTCGACCCCGGTCCAGGAGGAGGCTGCCGGCACGCTGGCTTCCGACGAGGCGCTCGCCGCTCTGCGCGAGAAGCTCACCGGTAACTGATCTCCTCCTGGCCGCACGGCCAGGGTGATGTCATGACGAGGCCCGCCACCTTCGGGTGGCGGGCCTTCGTCGTACCCGGGACAGGCTCCTGCCGTCGCGGGACGTCGAGGAGCTGCGGGGCTGCGCCTAGGCTGTGACGATGCCGTGGACCACCGAGAGCACCCGCACCGCCTACGACAACCCCTGGATCAAGGTCCGGGAGGACCGCGTGATCCGGCCCGACGGCGCGCCGGGCATCTACGGGGTCGTCGAGCTGCGATGGCCTGCGGTCTTCGTCGTGGCGCTCACGGACGCCGACGAGGTCGTGCTCGTGACGCAGCACCGATACACCACCGACGCGCTCTCGATCGAGGTCCCGGCCGGGGCGAGCGACGGCGAGGAGCCGGTCGTCGCGGCCCAGCGGGAGCTTCTCGAGGAGACGGGGCTCCGCGCCCGTGAGTGGGTGCGGGTCGGTGGCATGGACGCCCTCATCGGGGTCGCGAAGGCCCCCGAGCACGTGTTCGTGGCTCGAGGGCTGACGGGCGAGCTGACGAGGCGCGGGACCGGTGGCGGCGACGCCCAGCGCACCGCGGGCTTGGTGCCGGGACCGTCGTCCAGCCAGGCCGAGGAGGGGATCTCTCGCGTCGAGGCCGTGCCGTTCACCGAGGTGCTGGCGATGATCTCGGCCGGCACCATCCGCGACGGGGAGACGATCGCGGCCCTCGCTCTCGCGGGGTTGTGGCTCGGCCGGTTCGCCTGAACTCGGCCTCGCGTCAGACCGCGACGCTCTCCTCGTCGTCCTGAGGTCCGAGCGGCTCCGTCGACGGGCCGTTCGCGTCGCCCGTCGCGAACTGTGTCCGGTAGAGCTCCGCGTAGAGCCCTCCGCGCAGCAGGAGGTCTGCGTGGGTGCCGGTCGCCACGACCCGCCCCTGGTCGAGCACGACGATCGTGTCGGCCTGGCGGATCGTGGACAGTCGGTGCGCGATGACGAGGGACGTCCGGCCGTCGAGGGCGGCGTCGAGCGCGAGCTGGACGGCGGCCTCCGACTCGGAGTCGAGGTGGGCGGTGGCCTCGTCGAGGACGACGAGGGCCGGTGCCTTGAGGAACAGGCGCGCGATCGCGAGCCGCTGGCGCTCGCCCCCCGAGAGCCGGTAGCCCCGGTCGCCGACCACGGTCTCGAGCCCGGCGGGCAGGGACTCGACGAGGTCGGCGACGTGCGCCTGGCGCAGCGCGGTCCACAGCTCGGCGTCCGTGGCCTCCGGCTTCGCGTAGCGCAGGTTGCCGGCGATCGTGTCGTGAAAGAGGTGAGCCTCCTGCGAGACGACGCCCACGGTGTCCTGCAGGGAGCGCTGGGTGACCTCGCGCAGGTCGCGCCCGGCGATGCGCACGGCACCACCCGTGGGGTCGTACATCCGCGTGACGAGCTGGGAGATCGTGGTCTTGCCGGCACCGGAGGGGCCGACGACCGCGACCATCGCACCCGCGGGGACCTCGAACGAGACCTCCGTGAGGGTGTCGCTCGTCGGGTCCGAGCTCACGGTCGCGACGGCCTCGAGCGAGGCGAGCGAGACGTCGGCCGCGCCGGGATAGCGGAAGGTGACGTCCTGGAGGGCGAGGGTCGCGCCGTGGCGAGCGACGTCGTCGGACAGGTCGCGTGCGTCCGGCGCGTCGGTGACCGACGGCTCGAGGTCGAGGACCTCGAGGACGCGCTCGAAGCTCACGAGCGCGGTCATGACGTCCACCTGGACGTTGGACAGCGCGGTGAGGGGCCCGTACAGGCGAGCCAGGTAGGCCGTGAGGGCGACGACGACGCCGACCGTGAGCGTGCCGCGGATGGCCATGACGCCACCCAGCCCGTAGACGATCGCGACGGCGACCGAGGCGACCGTCGTGAGGGCGACGCGGAACACGGTCGCGTACATGGCCGAGGTCACGCCGATGTCGCGCACGCGGCCTGCCTGCTCGGCGTACGTCGCCGACTCCTGCTCGGGCCGGCCGAAGATCTTGACCAGGTGCGCGCCCGCGACGTTGAAGCGCTCGTTCATCATCTGCGCGGCGTCGGCGTTGAGGGCGTAGCTCTCGCGCGTGATCCCGGCGAGCCTGCGGCCGACCCAGCGTGCGGGCAGCACGAACACGGGGAGCAGCGCGAGCGCGATGAGGGTCAGCTCCCACGACATCGAGAGCATCGCGGCGAGCACGAACACGACCGTGAGCAGGTTCGAGAAGACGTTGGACAGCGTCGAGGTGAACGCCTGCTGGGCGCCCAGGACGTCGCCGTTGAGGCGCTGGACGAGAGCTCCCGTGCGCGTGCGGCTGAAGAAGGCGAGCGGCATGCGCTGGACGTGGTCGAAGACCGCGGTGCGCAGGTCGAAGATGAGTCCCTCGCCCACACGGGCGGAGAACCAGCGCTCGCCGATGCTGAGCAGTCCGGACACGAGCGCGATGCCGGCGACCACGAGCGAGATCTCGACGACGACGTCGACGCGGCCGGCCGTGATGCCGTTGTCGATGAGCGACTTGAACAGGAGCGGGGTGACGGCGCCGGCTGCGGCGTTGAGGGCGATGAGCACGAGGAACACCGCGAGCTGCGCCTTGTAGGGGCGCGCGAAGGCAAGGATGCGCCGGACCGTGCCGCGGTGGAGCCGCTGCTTGGCCACGGACGAGTCCTGGCGGAAGGTGCGCATGCCGGAGCCGCCACCGAAGGACGAGGGGAAGGACATGGAGCCTCCTGGGGTCGGAGGGGGAGATCGGCGGAGGAGGGGCCTCGACGCCGTTAGTGAGCCTACCTCACCATGAGTTGGTTCACAAGAGGCTGTCGGGCGGCTAGTCTCGTGCCTGTGACGACAGACTTCGACGCCGAGAACGCCGAGTTCCTCACCCTGCTGCACGCTGCGATGCGCGCCGTCCGGAGGGAGGCGGGGGAGCGGCTCGAGCGCGCCCGGACCACGCCCGGGCAGTACCGCATGCTGCGGGTGCTCGACCGCTGCGACGGCCCGCAGCGGCCCGGCGCACTGGCGGGCATCCTCGACGTCGCCCCCCGGTCCGTGACGTCCAAGGTCGACGACGCCGAGTCCGCCGGGCTCGTGCGCAGGCTGCCGGACCCGACCGACCGGCGTGCGACCCTCGTCGAGCTGACCGACCAGGGGCGCGAGACCCTCGCAGCGGTCGCCGCAGAGCGCGAGACGAGCGCGGGCACACTGCTCTCGCGCCTCGACGCCGACGACCGGCACGAGCTCCTGCGCCTGCTGCGGGTCGTGGCCGGGGAGGCAGGTGCCTCCTCGAGGCGTGCGCACGGTGCATGACTGGCAGGATGGACCCATGTTTCGCGTAGGCCTGACCGGCGGGATCGCAGCAGGAAAGTCCGTGGCCCTCGATCGGTTCGCCGAGCTCGGGGCCTGCGTCATCGACGCCGACGTGCTCGCCCGCGAGGCCGTTGCGCCCGGCACCGTGGGGCTCGAGGAGGTCGTCGACGCCTTCGGCGACGGGGTCCTCGCGCCTGACGGGTCGCTCGACCGCGCGCGGCTCGGGACCATCGTGTTCGGCGACGACGAGGCGCGGCGCCGGCTCAACGGGATCGTCCACCCGGAGGTCCGTCGCCTGTCGGCAGAGCGCGAGGCCCTCGTCGCCGCGCGCGACCCGCGCGCCGTCGTCGTGCACGACATCCCGTTGCTCGTCGAGACCGGGCAGGCCGAGTCCTTCCACCTCGTCGCCGTGGTCGTCGCCCCCGAGGACGTGCGCCTCGAGCGCCTGGTGGCCTCGCGTGGCATGAGCGAGGACGAGGCCAGGGCCCGGATCGCCGCGCAGGCCACCGACACCGAGCGGCTCGCGGTCGCCGACGTCACGCTCGACGGCAGCGGCACGCCCGAGGCCCTGCGTGCCGAGGTCGACGCCCTGTGGGAACGCGTCGTGCGCGAGACCGCGGAGGAGCTCGCATGACCGTCCTGCTCTCGGGCTTCGAGCCCTTCGACGGCGCCGCGACCAACGCGTCCTGGCAGGCCGTGAGCGCGTTGCGCGACGCATGGGACGGGGCCGAGCCGCTCGTCGCGGTCGAGCTGCCGTGCACGTTCGCCGGGGCGTGGCCCGCCCTGCACGCCGCGATCGAGGAGCACCGGCCCCGGGTCGTCGTGGCCGTGGGCCTCGCGGGCGGGACGAGCGCGGTCCGTCTCGAACGGGTCGCGATCAACGTGGTCGACGCGCGCATCCCCGACAACGCGGGATCGGCACCCGTGGACGTCCCCGTCGTCGAGGGCGGTCCGGCCGCCTACTTCACGACCCTGCCGCTCAAGCCGTCGCTCGTCGCGGTGCGCGAGGCCGGGGTGCCCGTCGCGGTCTCGAGCACCGCGGGGACGTACGTGTGCAACGCGACGTTCTACGACCTCGCGCGCTGGGCCGACGGCCAGGACGACGTGCGCGCGGGGTTCGTGCACGTGCCGGCGGTGGACGAGCCGGGGTCTCCACGGCCCGACGGCGGGTCCCTGCCGCTCGCGGCCGTCGTCCGGGCGCTGCGGGTCGTCGTGGAGACGGCGCTGGCCGACCTCGACGGTCGGCTCGCCCTCGACGCGGCCCGGAGGGTCTCGGCGGGCGCCGAGCACTGACGGGAGGGCGTGCCTGGCCCCGGCCGGGCGCGGACGGGGCGCCGGTCGCGCGCCGGGCCGCGCGGCAACGGACCATGCCGGAGAGGAGACGGCCGAGGCCCCCAGGGAGAATCCCTGGGGGCCTCGGCCGTTCGTCAGCGGGGTGTCAGCTCGTGGCGCGCTTGCGGCGTGCCAGCAGGACGAGCCAGGTGCCGCCCGCGAGGAGAGCCGCGGCGACCACGACGATGAGCGCCGTCTGTGCGCCGGTGGCCGCGAGGCCGCCTTCCTCCTGGCCGCGGGCCGACGGGACGGCCTTCGCGGGAGCGGTGGCGCTCGGGGACGGCTTGGGGTCGGCGACCGGGGTGGCCTTGTCCACCGGCACCGTGGGTGTCGTGGTGGTCGGGGGCACGACCGGGGTGACGGGGACCTCGGTGCCGGGGTTCTTCTCACCGGGCGTGAGGGGCTTGGGGGTCTCGGTGACCGGCGGGGTCACCGTCGCCGGAGGCGCCTCGCACCCGAGCGTCACCGAACCGATCCACGGGAAGTTGTGGTGCTCGAGGCCGCCGGAGGCCCCCTGGCCGCCGAACGTCAGGTCCCCGCCGATGTACAGGCGGCCGTTGGTGTGGGTCTTCTGGGCGACGTCGGCCTGCGGCGCGAGGATCGAGCCGACCGTCTGGCTGCTGCTCGTCATCGTGAGCTTCGTGGCGTCGGGGAAGTTCCACAGGATGCGGGGGGCCCACTTGCCGAGGGCCGTCCCCGCGTCGATCCGGTCGCTGCCCGCAGCGATGTAGCTCAGCGAGAGGTCCGGCGTCGCGCCCGAGACGTTCACGACGATCGGTGCCGACGCCCCGACGTTCTCGAAGGTCACCGCGCCGCCGAGGGCAGCCACCTGCTCCGCGGAGACGTCGAAGACCTGGACCGGGGACGAACCGTCGCCCGTCAGCACCTTGTCGGCGAGCCTTCCCGTCGCGGGCTTGCTCGCGAGGTCGGCCGAGACCTTGCCGAGCTCGGTCTGGAGCGCCTTGGCCTGCGGTGCGGGCACGGACGAGTGCGGGGTCTTCTTGCCGCCGTTGAGCTCGAAGGTCCCCTCGATGGCGCCTCCGGCGACGACGTTGCCGCCCTTCTCGAGCTTGTGGGCGACCTCGACCCGTCCGGACTTGACGGTCACGGCACCTGCGGCAAGGACCATGTCGCTGCCGCTCGGCGGAGTGAACTGGGAACCGGCCCCGACGACACCGAGGTTCATCAGGTCGCCCGTGTCGATGGTCACCGACCCCTGGGAGACGAGGACGCCCTCGGACTCCTTGGCCCCGCCCAGCGCGGTGTAGTCGCCGCCGACGAAGACGGCCACGCCAGTGTCGGTGAACAGCGGGGTGTTCGTGAGGCCGCCGGTGAAGTCTGGGCACTCGTTCCCGAGCGCGGTCGCGGGCAGCGGGGTCGCGGCGAGGGCGGGGGTCGCGCCGAGGCCGAGCATGCCGGCGGTCAGGGCGCCGGCGGCGAGCGTGCCGAGGAGGGTGCGCTGGGGTGTCCTGCGCGTCGGGCTGAGGAACATCGATGTCTCCGGGGTCGAGGCCGAAAGTAAGGTCTACGTACTAATCCACGCCGCAGGATGGCCCGACGTCTGGTTTGTCAGGGGATATCAGGAGATGCGCGAGGATCACCGGCACGCTATTGGGTCCCGTCGCGACACGCCAAATCTCTTGCCGGGTGAAAGTCCGCGTTCAGGTCGCACTTTCATCGACCGTGGGCTAGCGGCGGTCGATAGTCCGCTTGTCGGTGGTTCGCCGTACCGTGGAACCATGCGTCCCGTCACCGATCTTCAGCGCACCGTCGCCCCGTTCGAGGTCATCTCCGACTACACGCCGTCCGGTGACCAGCCCACCGCCATCGCCGATCTCTCGCAGAGGCTGCGTGCGGGCGAGAAGGACGTGGTGCTGCTCGGTGCGACGGGTACCGGGAAGTCGGCGACGACGGCCTGGCTCATCGAGGAGCTGCAGCGTCCCACCCTGGTCATGGCCCCCAACAAGACCCTCGCGGCCCAGCTGGCCACCGAGTTCCGGGAGCTGCTCCCCAACAACGCGGTCGAGTACTTCGTCTCCTACTACGACTACTACCAGCCCGAGGCGTACATCGCCCAGACCGACACCTACATCGAGAAGGACTCCTCGATCAACGACGAGGTGGAGCGCCTGCGGCACTCCGCGACGTCCTCGCTCCTGACGCGACGCGACGTCGTGGTCGTGGCCTCGGTGTCGTGCATCTACGGCCTGGGCACACCGCAGGAGTACGTGGACCGCATGGTGCGCCTCGACGTCGGCGACCAGGTCGAGCGTGACGCGATGCTGCGCCAGTTCGTCACCATGCAGTACACGCGCAACGACCTGGCCTTCACGCGGGGAACCTTCCGGGTGCGAGGCGACACCGTCGAGATCATCCCCGTCTACGAGGAGCTCGCGATCCGGATCGAGTTCTTCGGCGACGAGATCGAGGCGATCCACCTGCTCCACCCGCTCACGGGTGACGTGGTCCGTTCGCAGACGAGCGTCAACCTGTTCCCGGCGACCCACTACGTCGCCGGCCCGGAGCGCATGGAACGTGCCATCACCTCGATCGAGTCCGAGCTGGAGCAGCGGCTCGCCGAGCTCGAGCGGCAGAACAAGCTCCTCGAGGCGCAGCGGCTGCGCATGCGGACCACGTACGACATCGAGATGATGCGTCAGATCGGCTCGTGCTCGGGCATCGAGAACTACTCGCGGCACATCGACGGCCGAGAGGCGGGCACGGCCCCGCACACGTTGCTGGACTACTTCCCCGAGGACTTCCTCCTCGTGATCGACGAGTCCCACGTCACGGTCCCGCAGATCGGGGCGATGTTCGAGGGGGACATGTCGCGCAAGCGCAACCTGGTCGACCACGGCTTCCGCCTGCCGAGCGCCATGGACAACCGGCCCCTGCGCTGGGAGGAGTTCGTCGAGCGGATCGGGCAGACGGTCTACCTCTCGGCGACGCCGGGGAAGTACGAGCTCTCGATGTCGGACGGCGTGGTCGAGCAGATCATCCGGCCCACCGGCCTGGTCGACCCGGAGATCGTCGTCAAGCCGACCACGGGGCAGATCGACGACCTGCTCCACGAGATCCGTGAGCGGGTCGAGCGCAACGAACGTGTGCTGGTCACGACCCTCACCAAGAAGATGTCCGAGGACCTCACGGACTACTTCCTGGAGCGCGACGTCCGCGTCCGGTACCTGCACTCCGAGGTGGACACCCTGCGCCGCGTCGAGCTGCTGCGAGAGCTGCGCATGGGCGAGTACGACGTCCTGGTGGGCATCAACCTGCTCCGTGAGGGGCTCGACCTGCCGGAGGTCTCGCTCGTCGCGATCCTCGACGCCGACAAGGAGGGTTTCCTGCGGTCCGGGACGTCCCTCATCCAGACGATCGGGCGCGCAGCCCGCAACGTGTCCGGCCAGGTCCACATGTATGCCGACAAGATCACGCCGGCCATGGCGCAGGCGATCGAGGAGACCACGCGACGTCGCGAGAAGCAGGTCGCGTACAACCTGGAGCACGGCGTCGACCCCACCCCGCTGCGCAAGAAGATCGCCGACGTGACGGACATGCTCGCCCGGGAGGACATCGACACCCAGGAGCTCCTGGCCGGTGGCTACCGTCAGCCCGGCAAGGGACGCGCTCCGGTCCCGGGCGGCCCCAAGGAGGGCGCGACGACGGCCAACAGGCTCGCCGGGGTCGCCGCGGGCGAGCTCGCGGACCTCATCCAGGAGCTCAGCGACCAGATGCACGCAGCGGCGGCCGAGCTCCAGTTCGAGCTCGCAGCCCGGCTGCGCGACGAGATCTCCGGGCTCAAGAAGGAGCTCCGGCAGATGCAGTCGGCCACTGCCTGAGCGTTTCACCCCCGGTCCGACGACGTCGGTCCGGTGACGGCGACGGAACGAGGGATGCCATGGCACGCACGGTCCAGATCACGTTCGACGCGGCGGACCCGCGAGGCCTCGGGGCCTTCTGGTGCGCCGCGCTGGGGTACGTCGAGCAGTCTCCGCCGGAGGGGTTCGCCGACTGGGAGTCCGCCATGGCCGCGTGGGGCATGAGCCCGGACAGGTACAACGCGTTCTCCGCGATCGTGGACCCGGACGGCGTGGGGCCACGGATCTTCATCCAGCAGGTCCCCGAGCCGAAGACCGCCAAGAACCGCATGCACATCGACGTGGGCGTCGAGGGAGAGGGGGCCGAGCGGGTGCGCAACGTCCGGGCGCACTCCGCGCGCCTCGTCTCGCTGGGGGCGACGCTGCTCCAGGAGATGGACGAGAACGGCGAGTTCTGGATCGTCCTGCAGGACCCGGAGGGCAACGAGTTCTGCGTGCAGTGAGGTGGAGCGGGCCACGGGGTCGCCGGTCCCGGGAAGGATCCGTCCCCCGGAGCCGTTGTGGAAGGCGTGGGAGCTCGCCTCGGGCCATGCCCTATGCTTGCTCAGTTGAAGGGGAGTATTCCCAGAAACGGTGATGTCGTCATCACGGCCGGCGCAGTCGTCGGCCCGGTGTCACCGGTCCTGCACGGTCACCTCTCGCGATCGCCTCCGGGCGCATCGGTGACCGTGAGGGCGGAAGAGACCTTCGGTACTCGACACTACGTACCGGAGGTATGTGTGATGGATGTTCCTGTCTGGATGTGGGTCGCGACGATCGGCATGATCGTCGCGATGCTGGCCTTCGACTTCGTGGGCCACGTCCGCACCCCGCACGCTCCCACCCTCAAGGAAGCCTCGTGGTGGTCCGCGGGCTACGTCGGCATCGCGATCCTCTTCGGGGCCGGGATCTGGGCCTACTTCGGCTCCGTCTACGGCGGCGAGTACTTCGCCGGGTACATCACCGAGAAGAGCCTGTCGGTCGACAACCTCTTCGTGTTCGTCCTCATCATGACGAGCTTCCGGGTGCCCAGGCTGTACCAGCAGAAGGTCCTGCTGATCGGCATCACGATCGCCCTGGTCCTGCGCACGATCTTCATCCTGCTGGGTGCCGCGCTGATCGAGAACTTCAGCTGGGTCTTCTACATCTTCGGCGCCTTCCTCATCTACACCGCGTACGCGCAGATCAAGAGCGCCAGGTCGCACGACGACGAGGAGTACAAGGAGAACGGCGTCCTGCGCCTCACGCGTCGTCTCTTCCCGACGACGGACGCGTACGTCGAGGACAAGATGTTCACGAAGATCGACGGCCGGCGCTACATCACGCCGATGCTCATCGTGATGATCGCGATCGGCAGCGCCGACCTCCTCTTCGCGGTCGACTCGATCCCCGCGATCTTCGGGCTCACGCAGGAGACGTTCCTCGTCTTCGCGGCCAACGCGTTCTCGCTCCTCGGCTTGCGCCAGCTCTACTTCCTGATCGACGGCCTGCTCGACCGGCTCGTGTACCTCGCATGGGGCCTGGCCGCGATCCTCGGCTTCATCGGGATCAAGCTCCTCATCCACGCGCTGCACAAGAACGAGATCCCGTTCATCAACGGCGGCGAGCACATCACGGCCATCCCTGAGATCTCGACGGCCGTCTCGCTCAGCTTCATCATCGTCACTCTCGCCATCACGACGATCGCGAGCCTCGCCAAGGACAAGAGCGACCGTCGCCGACTGGAGAAGGAAACCTACTGATGCAGCACGAGCTGCCGTTCTGGTTCGAGGCGGCGTCCCTGACGACCCTCGTCGTCCTCCTGCTCGTCGACCTGGTGATCGTGGGCCGTCGCCCGCACGTGCCGTCGATGAAGGAGAGCGGCCTGTGGGTGGCTTTCTACGTCGCTCTGGCACTGGCGTTCGGCGGCCTCGTCGCCCTCGTGGGCGGCAGTGCTCCCGCGGTCGAGTTCTACGCGGGCTGGCTCACCGAGTACAGCCTGTCGGTCGACAACCTCTTCGTGTTCGTCATCATCATGACGAGGTTCGCCGTGCCGCGGGAGCACCAGCAGAAGGTGCTCATGGTGGGGATCATCGTGGCGCTCGTCCTGCGCGGGGCGTTCATCCTCGCGGGCGCCGCGATCATCGCCCAGTTCGTCTGGGTCTTCTACCTCTTCGGGGCGTTCCTGATCTACACCGCGATCAAGCTGGTCGTGGGTGGGGACGAGTCGGAGGAGTACCAGGAGAACCGCCTCATCCGGTCGCTGCGCCGGGTGCTGCCGCTGTCGCCGACGTACGACGGCGGCAGGCTGCGGACCGTGGTCGACGGCAAGCGGCTCTTCACGCCCATGCTGATCGTGTTCCTCGCGATCGGCAGCACGGACCTGCTGTTCGCGTTCGACTCGATCCCGGCGATCTTCGGGCTCACGCACGACCCGTTCATCGTGTTCACGACGAACGTGTTCGCCCTCATGGGGCTGCGTCAGCTCTACTTCCTGCTGGGCGGCCTGCTCGAGCGGCTCGTCTACCTGCCGATCGGGCTGGCGGTGATCCTGGGCTTCATCGGCGTCAAGCTGATCCTCGAGGCCCTGCACGAGAACACGCTGCCGTTCATCAACGGCGGCCAGCACATCGAGGCGGTCCCGACGGTGCCGATCTGGCTCTCGCTCGTGGTCATCCTGGGTGCGCTCGGGGTCACGACCGTGGCCAGCCTGCTGCGCACGCGTGGTCAGCAGAAGGACCGCTCCCTGCCCGACGACGTCGACGCGGCCTCGTAGGCCCGCTGCGGCGGGTGCCGCTCGCCCCGTGACACGAACGGCCCGTCTCCCTCCGGGGAGACGGGCCGTTCGTGCGTTCGTGGTGGGTGGTCCGGGACGCCGCGAACGGTCAGACGCGGTCGGCCCAGGGCCCGATCACGGGCGCCCACGGGCGGACCGTGCGACGCGTGATGACGTTCTCACGAGCGAACGGGTCGGCGTCGAACGTCAGCGCGACCGCCGCCTCGTCGGGAGCGTCGACGAGGAGCAGGGCACCGGCGGGGTTCGCAGCGTCCTGGGCGAGGGGTCCGGAGGCGAGCAGCGTGCCCTCGTCGAGCAGGCCGCGCAGGAAGGCGCGGTGCTCGGGGCGGAACTCGTCCAGGACGGCGGGCTTGTCGGCGTAGGTGTAGGTCACGGCGAAGATCGGCATGGCGACATTGAAGCATCATCCGGCGCGGGCGCTGCCGGAGGTCCGCCCGCGGCTCCGGCTCGGCTGCGGTGCGGCTCGGGAACGGTCGCTGGGGACGCGCCGACGACTGCCGCTACCAGCCGCGCTCGCGCCACTCGTCGAGGTGGGGTCGCTCCGCGCCGAGAGTCGTGTCGGCGCCGTGGCCCGGGTACACCCACGTGGCGTCGTCGAACCGGTCGAAGAGCCTGGTCGTGACGTCCGCGTAGAGCTGGGCGAAGCGCTCCGGGTCGTTCGAGGTGTTCCCCACCCCGCCGGGGAACAGCGAGTCCCCGGTGAAGAGGTGGGCGCGGCCCGGCACGGCCTCCGGGGCGCTCGCGTGCTCGGGCTCGCGGTAGGCGAGAGCGACCGACCCGGGCGTGTGGCCGCGCAGGGCGATCACCTCGAGGGTGAGGTGGCCGAGGACGATCGTGTCGCCGTCGTGCAGGGGGCGCGAGACGGTGGTGCCGGTCGCCTCGGCGACGGCGTCCGCGTCCGGCGCCCCGGCCGCGAGCTGCGCGCCTGATGCGGCCCCGATCGAGGCGAGCGCCCCGATGTGGTCGAGGTGCCGGTGCGTCGTGACGACGAGGTCGAGGCGGGCCGTCGGCGAGCCCTCCCGGACGAGCTCGAGGAGCCGGTCGGGCTCGGCCGCCGCGTCGACGAGGAGCTGGGCGCCGCTCCTGCGGCACGTCAGGAGGTAGGCGTCGTTCTCGGACGGCCCGACGGCGAGCTTGCGGATCGCGATCTCGTCCAGGAGCCGCAGGTCGCTCGGCCCTCCGACCGTGACGTCGCCGGTGTATCCCACGCCGATCTCCTCGCTGTGCTGGGTGCCGTCCTGGCGGACGACGGGCCGCCGGTGTGACGAGCCTCTCGTGCCGAGTCTGGCACGGTGGTCGCGGCCGTGACTCCGCTGCTCACGGGGGCGACGTGCGGGCGTCCACGGCGGTCGCCGGGCTGCTCGGGCCGTCGGACGGGCGACCGGTGGTCGAACAGGTGTGCGAATGTCAGGGGCGAGGCATACGATGCTTCGGTGAGCAACCGCCTTGTCATCGCTGGTGCCCGTGAGCACAACCTCCGCAACGTCGACCTCGACCTGCCGAGGGACCAGCTCATCGTCTTCACGGGTCTCTCCGGGTCCGGAAAGTCCTCCCTCGCGTTCGACACGATCTTCGCCGAGGGGCAGCGCCGCTACGTCGAGTCGCTGTCCGCGTACGCCCGCCAGTTTCTCGGGCAGATGGACAAGCCGGACGTCGACTTCATCGAGGGGCTGTCGCCCGCGGTGTCGATCGACCAGAAGTCGACCAACCGCAACCCGCGGTCGACCGTGGGCACCATCACCGAGGTCTACGACTACCTGCGCCTGCTCTTCGCGCGCGCCGGGACCCAGCACTGCCCGGTCTGCGGGGAGAAGGTCCAGGCGCAGACGCCGCAGCAGATCGTCGACCGCCTCCTCGAGCTGCCCGAGGGGACCCGTTACCAGGTCCTCGCTCCCGTGGTGCGCGGGCGCAAGGGGGAGTACGGCGAGCTCTTCAAGGAGCTGCAGTCCAAGGGCTTCGCACGCGCCCGCGTGGACGGGGAGGTCGTCCAGCTCACGGATCCTCCCGCGCTCGAGAAGAAGCTCAAGCACGACATCGAGGTCGTGATCGACCGCCTCGTCTCGCGAGAGGGCGTCCAGCGCCGGCTCACGGACTCGGTCGAGACTGCTCTCGGGCTGGCCGGGGGGCTCGTCGTCGTCGAGCTCGTCGACGCCGACGCGGACGACCCGCAGCGCGAACGACGCTTCTCCGAGAAGCGTGCGTGCCCCAACGACCACGAGCTCACGCTCGACGAGATCGAGCCCCGCACCTTCTCGTTCAACGCCCCCTACGGTGCGTGCCCCGAGTGCACGGGCATCGGCTTCCGCCTCGAGGTGGACCCGGACCTCGTCGTCCCGGACGACGAGAAGTCCCTCGCCGAGGGCGCCGTCGCGCCCTGGGCGCAGATCTCGTCGGAGTACTTCACCCGTGTCCTGACGGCCCTGGCCTCGGACCTCGGCTTCTCCATGGACGTGCCGTGGCGCGCGCTGCCCCAGCGCGCCCAGCAGGCCGTGCTGTACGGGCAGAATCACGAGGTGCACGTCCGGTACAAGAACCGTTGGGGGCGCGAGCGTCAGTACTCGACCGGCTTCGAGGGCGTGGTGACGTTCCTGGAGCGCCGACACGGCGAGACCGAGTCCGAGTGGTCCAAGGAGAAGTACGAGGCGTACATGCGCGAGACGCCGTGCCCGGTGTGCCAGGGCACGCGTCTCAAGCCCGAGGTCCTCGCAGTCAAGGTGGGCGACAAGTCGATCGCCGAGGTCTGCCGGCTCCCGCTGCGCGAGGCCGCGGCCTTCCTCGGGTCGCTCGAGCTCGGCACGCGCCAGAAGGCCATCGCGACCGAGGTCCTCAAGGAGATCGACGCCCGGCTCGGGTTCCTGCTCGACGTCGGCCTCGACTACCTCTCGCTCGAGCGCCCGGCCGGGACCCTCTCGGGCGGCGAGGCGCAGCGCATCCGTCTCGCGACCCAGATCGGCTCGGGGCTCGTCGGCGTCCTGTACGTCCTCGACGAGCCGAGCATCGGCCTGCACCAGCGGGACAACCGTCGGCTCATCGACACCCTCACGCGGCTGCGGGACCTCGGGAACACGCTCATCGTCGTCGAGCACGACGAGGACACCATCCGGGCCGCCGACTGGATCGTCGACATCGGTCCTGGTGCGGGCGAGCACGGTGGGCGCGTCATCCACTCCGGCGACTACGCGGGTCTCCTGGAGGCGCCCGAGTCCGTCACGGGCGCGTACCTCGCCGGACGCCGCAGCATCCCGCTGCCCGCCGCCCGTCGCCCTGTGGACAAGGACCGTCGGGTCACGGTCATCGGCGCTCGCGAGCACAACCTCGAGGGCATCGACGTGAGCTTCCCGCTCGGCACGCTGACCGCCGTCACCGGGGTCTCGGGCTCCGGCAAGTCCACGCTGGTCAACTCGATCCTCTACACCGTGCTGGCCAACGAGCTCAACGGCGCACGCCAGGTCGCGGGTCGCCACCGCCGCATCACGGGGCTCGAGAACCTCGACAAGGTGGTCCACGTCGACCAGGGACCGATCGGTCGCACCCCGCGGTCCAACCCCGCGACGTACACCGGCGTCTGGGACCACGTGCGCAAGCTCTTCGCCGAGACGAGCGAGGCCAAGGTCCGGGGTTACACGCCCGGCCGGTTCTCGTTCAACGTCAAGGGCGGCCGCTGCGAGGCGTGCTCGGGCGACGGCACCATCAAGATCGAGATGAACTTCCTGCCGGACGTCTACGTCCCGTGCGAGGTCTGCCACGGCGCGCGGTACAACCGCGAGACGCTCGAGGTGCACTTCAAGGGCAAGACCGTCGCGGACGTCCTCGACATGCCCATCGAGGAGGCGTCGGAGTTCTTCGCCGCGGTCCCGACGATCTCGCGGCACCTGAAGACCTTGTCCGAGGTCGGCCTCGGCTACGTGCGCCTGGGGCAGCCCGCGCCCACGCTCTCGGGAGGCGAGGCGCAGCGCGTCAAGCTCGCGAGCGAGCTGCAGAAGCGCTCGACGGGGCGGACGATCTACGTGCTCGACGAGCCCACGACGGGCCTGCACTTCGAGGACATCCGCAAGCTCCTCGCTGTCCTCCAGTCGCTCGTCGACAAGGGCAACTCGGTACTCGTGATCGAGCACAACCTGGACGTCATCAAGAATGCCGACTGGGTCATCGACATGGGTCCCGAAGGCGGGTCCGGCGGCGGCCGTGTCATCGCCGAGGGCACGCCCGAGCAGGTGGCCGCGGTCCCCGCGAGCCACACGGGCCGCTTCCTCGCCGAGGTCCTCACGGGCGACCCCATCCCGGTCGCCCCTCTGCCCAAGAAGTCACCTGCCGCCACGGCCGGGGCGGGCAAGGGGACGGCGGCGAAGGCATCGCGCAAGACCGCTGCCCGCAAGTCGTCCACGACGGCTGCGGCGAAGGAGAGCACCGCCTCGGTCACTGCCGCGGTCGCCCCGAAGAAGGCCCCGGCCGCGGACGGCTGAGGGCTGCCTTCGGCCCGGTGTCGCCGAGCCAGGCCGCGTGCCCCGTCGTGTGCTCAGGCCGCGTGCGTGCGCAGCGGCGCGGGTTCGAGGAGCACGGGGAAGTTCACCGAGCGCGCCAGGAAGCAGTGGTCGTGCGCGCGGCGGTGGATCTCGGCGACGGCTGCCTCGGTGACCTCGGGGCCGTCGTCGACCACGACGTGCGGATGCAGAGTGACGTCCGTGAACTGACCTGCCCCGGCGGACTCGACCCGCATGGTGCCCGTCACCTCGTCCGTGTAGTCGCGCACGACGACTCCCGCAGCCGACGCGAGGTGGAGGAACCACAGCATGTGGCACTGCGACAGGCTCGCGACGAACAGCTCCTCGGGGCTGTACCGGCTCGGGTCGCCGCGGAAGGCGGGATCGGCCGAACCGGGCAGCGTCGGACGCCCGGCCAGGTCGACGTCGTGGTCGCGGCTGTACGCGGTGTAGGTGGTGGTTCCGGTCTGGCCTGCGCCCGTCCAGCGGACGGTCGCGGCGTAGGAGTGAAGGGCGCCCATGCGGTCACCCTAGCGGCGGTCGACCGTTCGTGTGTGACGGGCGTCACGTGAGGCGCGTCGCCGGGGGTCCTGACTGTGGGTGCGCTGTCCTAGGCTGGCGGACATGGCTGATCCGTCCTCGTACCGCCCCGCACCGGGGGAGATCCCCACGTCGCCGGGCGTGTACCGCTTCCGCGACGAGCACGGGCGCGTCATCTACGTCGGCAAGGCGAAGAACCTGCGTGCGCGCCTCGGCAGCTACTTCCAGGACCTGTCGAACCTCCACTACCGCACCCAGACGATGGTCACGACGGCCGCATCGGTCGAGTGGACGGTCGTGGGCACCGAGGTCGAGGCCCTCGCGCTCGAGTACTCGTGGATCAAGGAGTTCGACCCGCGGTTCAACGTCAAGTATCGCGACGACAAGTCCTACCCGTACCTCGCGGTGACCTTGGGGGAGCAGTTCCCGCGCGCCCAGGTCATGCGCGGCGCCAAGCGTCCCGGGACCCGCTACTTCGGGCCCTACGGGCACGCGTGGGCGATCCGCGAGACGCTCGACCTGCTGCTGCGGGTCTTCCCGGTCCGCACCTGCTCGGCGGGCGTGTTCAAGCGGGCCCAGCAGACGGGGCGCCCCTGCCTGCTCGGCTACATCGACAAGTGCTCGGCGCCCTGCGTGGGACGCATCACGCCCGAGGACCACCACGCGCTCGCCGAGGACTTCTGCGACTTCATGGCGGGCGACACCGCGAAGTTCATCCGCCGGGTCGAGGCGAAGATGAAGGAAGCGGCAGCCGCCATGGAGTACGAGCAGGCCGCCCGCCTGCGCGACGACATCCTGGCTCTCGAGCGGGCCATGGAGAAGAACGCGGTCGTGCTCGGCGACGCCACCGACGCGGACATCTTCGCGCTCGCGGGCGACGAGCTCGAGGCCGCGGTGCAGGTCTTCCACGTGCGCGGTGGCCGTATCCGCGGCCAGCGCGGCTGGATCGTCGAGAAGGTCGAGGACGTGACCGACGCCGAGCTCGTCGAGCACCTCCTGCAGCAGGTCTACGGCTCGGTCGACGAAGCCCTCGGCGACTCCTCGACCCCGTCGTCGAGCGTCGTCCCCCGGGAGGTCCTCGTCCCGGTCCCGCCGCCCGACACCGAGCAGGTCGTAGCGTGGCTCACGGGCCTGCGCGGCGCCAAGGTCGACGTGCGGGTGCCCCAGCGGGGCGACAAGCGCGAGCTCGCGGCGACGGTGCACAAGAACGCCGAGCACGCCCTCGCGCTGCACCGCACGCGTCGCGCGGGCGACCTGACCACGCGCAGCCAGGCCCTGCGCGAGATCCAGGAGGCGTTGGGCCTCGACACCGCGCCGCTGCGCATCGAGTGCTACGACGTGTCGACCACGCAGGGCACGCACCAGGTCGCCTCCATGGTCGTCTTCGAGGACGGGCTCGCGCGCAAGAGCGAGTACCGTCACTTCGCGATCCGCGGCCCGGAGGGGCTGGGTGCCCGCGACGACACCGCGGCCATGCACGAGGTCATCACGCGCCGCTTCAAGCGCTACCTCGCGGACCGCTCCCAGGCCACGGACGTCGAGATGGACCTGGGGGCCGACGACGACACCGCGAGCGACGCGGACGCCGTCGCCGCAGGTTACGTCCCGCGATCGGGCGAGGTGGGCGCGGACGCCCCTGCGGGTCGCGCCGCCCGTTTCGCCTACCCGCCCAACCTCGTCGTGGTCGACGGCGGCCCGCCCCAGGTCGCGGCGGCCGCCCGGGCCCTCGCGGAGCTCGGGATCGACGACGTCGCGCTCTGCGGGCTCGCGAAGCGGCTCGAGGAGGTCTGGCTGCCGGGGGAGGACTACCCCGTGATCCTGCAGCGCAGCTCCGAGGGCCTGTACCTGCTCCAGCGGGTCCGGGACGAGGCCCACCGGTTCGCGATCTCCTACCACCGCAAGAAGCGCGGCAAGGCCATGACTGTCTCGGTCCTGGACGACGTCCCGGGCCTCGGGCCCGCGCGCAAGAAGGCGCTGCTCACCCACTTCGGCTCGCTCAAGCGCCTGCGTGCCGCGTCGGCCGAGGAGATCGCGACGGTCCCCGGCATGGGAGCCGCGACCGCGGCGGCGGTCGTCTCGGCGCTCGGCCCCACGACCCCGCCACCCGCCACCGGGGCGACGGCCGACGGCGCCCCGACCGGGACCCCCGAGCCCGCCGCTCCCGCGACCGGCACGTCCGACGAGCCGGCGCCGGCATGACCTCCCGGGGTGGGTCCTCGCCCGCAGGGACCGCTCAGCGCGGGGTGCGCGGCGTCGTCGGGCTTCGTGGGCCGCAGGGCGGACACGCCCGGGACACGCGACGTGGCCGACCGCCCCGGGGCGCCGCGCCCCGGCTGGCATGCTGGTGACATGAGCACCGAACCCTCCCCGACGACCGTCCCTCAGGGCATCCCCGCGATCGAGGCGACCACGCACGCCCCCGAGCGGTCCGACGCCGAGGTCCTGGTGATCACCGGGATGTCGGGCGCCGGGCGCTCGCGCGCGGCCGCGGTGCTCGAGGACCTGGACTGGTACGTCGTCGACAACATGCCGCCGCGCATGCTCGTGCCGCTCGTCGACATGATGACCCGGTCAGGTTCGAGCGTGCAGCGGATCGCGGCCGTCGTCGACGTGCGCGGGGGCGGCTTCTTCGCGGACCTCCTCGACGTCCTCAAGCACCTGCGGGACGCCGGGGTCTTCTACCGGATCCTGTTCCTCGACGCGTCCGACGAGGTCCTCGTGCGCCGCTACGAGCAGGTCCGGCGACCGCACCCGCTGCAGGGCAACGGACGCATCCTGGACGGGATCGCGGAGGAGAGGCGGCTGGTCGCGAGCGTCGAGGAGCGCGCCGACGTCGTGATCGACACCTCGGAGCTCAACGTGCACGACCTCGCCCGGGAGGTCCGCGCAGCCGTCGCCCAGGGGACGCCCGACACGCTGCGCATCAACGTGGTCTCGTTCGGGTTCAAGTACGGGATCCCGCTCGACGCGGACCACGTCGTCGACATGCGGTTCCTCGCGAACCCCTACTGGATCACGGAGCTCAGGCACCTCACCGGACGGGACCAGCCCGTGCGCGACTACGTCCTGGCCCGCCCGGGGGCCCTCGAGTTCGTCGACCGGTACGTCAGCGCGCTCGAACCCGTCCTGGCCGGCTACCTGGCCGAGGAGAAGCGGTACGTGACCATCGCCGTGGGCTGCACAGGCGGCAAGCACCGTTCGGTCGCCATCTCCGAGGTGCTCGCCCAGCGGCTGCGCGCCGAGGGGCAGCGCGTCACCGTGACGGCCCGCGATCTCGGCAAGGAGTAGTCGTGACCCTCGTGAACCCGGCAGTCGTCGCGCTCGGCGGCGGGCACGGCCTGTCCGCGACGCTCTCGGCGCTGCGCCTCATGTCCGACCGCATCACGGCCGTCGTGACGGTCGCCGACGACGGCGGGTCCTCCGGGCGCCTGCGCACCGAGCTCGGTGTGCTCCCGCCCGGCGACCTGCGCATGGCGCTCGCGGCCCTGTGCGACGACTCGGAGTGGGGCCGGACGTGGAGCTCGGTCCTGCAGCACCGGTTCTCCTCGAGCGGGGACCTCGACCAGCACGCGGTCGGCAATCTCCTGATCGTCGCGCTGTGGGAGCTTCTCGACGACCCGGTCGCGGGCCTCGACTGGGTCGGCAAGCTCCTCGGTGCCCGGGGGCGGGTCCTGCCCATGGCCGCGGTGCCCCTCGGCATCGAGGTCGACGTGCGGACGGACGAGGGCCTCTCGACGATCGTCGGGCAGAGCCAGGTCGCGGTGACGCACGACCGCATCGAGCAGCTGCGGCTCGTACCTCCTGACCCGCCGGCCTGCCCCGAGGCCGTGGACGCCGTCAAGGGGGCCGACTGGGTGCTCCTCGGACCGGGCTCCTGGTACTCCTCGGTCATGCCTCACCTGCTCGTCCCCGAGCTCGCGCACGCGCTGCACGAGACGACGGCCCGGCGCTGCGTCGTCCTCAACCTCTCGAACACCTCGGGCGAGACCTACGGCATGACCGCGACCGACCACCTCGAGGCGCTGCACAAGCACGCACCCAGCCTGCGCATCGACGCGGTGATCGCGGACCCGAGCGCGGTCGACGACGTGGGTCTGCTCGCGGACGAGGCGGCCCGCACGGGCGCCCGGCTGCTGCTGCGTCAGGTGGGCCGCTCGGACGGCACGCCGCGGCACGACGCGCTGCGGCTCGCGGCTGCGCTGCGCGACGTCTTCGACGGGGTCCTGGGGGACGTGGGGACCGCACCGGGCTGAGGAGCGCGAGCAAGGACGAACCAGTGCGAGCGGGCCGCTGTCACGACCGCTCGTCCCGGGGCTGCGACACGGCCCCCCGTGCCCTATGCGGTCGGACGAGGGATTGGCCGTGCTGTCGGCACGGAGCCGTGCCGAGGGGCGTCTCCTGGCAGAAGGCGGTCACGATCGTTGCTCGTTGATGGGAGGATGTCGCCATGGCGTTGACGGCACAGGTGAAGGACGAGCTCGCGCGACTCAAGGTGGACAAGACCTCCTGCCGCAAGGCGGAGGTCTCTGCCACGCTGCGGTTCTCGGGAGGGCTGCACATCATCTCGGGGCGCATCGTGATCGAGGCGGAGCTGGACACGGCGATCGCCGCACGTCGGCTCCGGCAGACGATCAGCGACGTGTACGGCCACACGAGCGAGCTGATCGTGGTCTCGGCCGGGGGGTTGCGCCGCAGCAGCCGGTACGTCGTGCGGGTCGTCAAGGACGGTGAGTCGCTCGCCCGGCAGACGGGTCTGCTCGACAACCGTGGTCGTCCGGTGCGCGGGCTGCCCCCGCAGGTCGTCTCCGCCGGGGTCGGGGAGGCGGAGGCGGCGTGGCGCGGCGCCTTCCTCGCGCACGGCTCGCTGACCGAGCCCGGACGCTCGTCGGCCCTCGAGGTGACGTGCCCCGGGCCCGAGGCCGCGCTCGCGCTCGTCGGTGCCGCCCGCCGGCTGGGGATCGCCGCGAAGGCACGCGAGGTCCGTGGTGTCGACCGGGTCGTGATCCGGGACGGCGAGGCGATCAGCGCGATGCTGACCCGCCTGGGGGCCCACGAGACCGTGGTCGTCTGGGAGGAGCGGCGCCAGCGCCGCGAGGTCCGCGGGACGGCGAACCGCCTCGCGAACTTCGACGACGCCAACCTGCGCCGGTCGGCCCGGGCCGCGGTGGCGGCCGGGGCCCGCGTCGAGCGCGCGTTCGAGATCCTGGGCCCGGACCTGCCGGACCACCTCCGGGAGGCGGGGGAGCTGCGCCTCGCCCACAAGCAGGCCTCGCTCGAGGAGCTGGGGCAGCTCGCCGAGCCGCCGCTGACCAAGGACGCCGTGGCGGGTCGCATCCGCAGGCTGCTGTCGACCGCCGACAAGCGGGCGGCCGACCTCGGCATCCCGGACACCGAGGCCGGCCTGAGCCCGGACCTGCTCGACGTCTGACGGGTCGGCACGCGAGCGCTCGGGCAGGGCCGCGGGCGTCGCCGGCCGGCCGACCCGCCGGCCGCCCGGCTCGGTCGAGCCGGCAGGCAGGGACGACACGCCGGAGAGGGGGGCGCCCCCCCCCGGGGGGGCGGGCCGCCGACGGCTCGCGGTCACTCGTCGTCGGTGGCGAACCTCCGGCGCAGCGCGACCGCCGCCGCTCCTGCCGCGGTGAGCAGGCCGGCCAGCGCGACGAGCGCGCCGGCGTCGACGCCCGTGCGGGCAAGGCGACCAGCGGAGGAGGCGCGGCGCACCACGTGGCTCACCGGGAACGCCCCCGCCGGTCCGCCGGTCGCGGCGGGTGCCGTGGGGAGGGCTGACGTCGGGCCCGCCGGGAACCCAGGTGCCGAGGGCAGCACGGGGGTCGACGGGTCCACCGGCGTGACGGGGTCGACGGGGTCGTCACCGGTCCTCGGGTCGACCGCAGGAGCCGCCGTGACGTCCACGACCACGACCGCGGTGGTGCTCAGGCCGTCGGTCCCCGTCATGGTGTACGTGAAGGTGTCGGTGCCCACGAAGCCGTCCGCCGGGGTGTAGACGACCTTGCCGTCGACGACCGTCGCCGTGCCGTGACCAGGCACGGTCGTGGTGATCGTGCCGTCGACGGGCGCGTACGAGTCGTTCGCGAGCACGTCGACCGTGACAGGGGTGGAGGCCTGCGTCGTGGCGTGGTCGTCGACCGCTGCGCCGACCGTGACCGACACGGTCGCGGTGGTCGAGGTCCCGAGTCGGTCGACGCCCGTGTACGTGAAGGTGTCGACGCCCGCGAAGCCGTCCTCGGGGACGTAGGTGAAGACCGAGCGGCCACCCACGTAGCCGACGGTCACCGAACCGTGGCCCGGTGTGGTGAAGGTGAACGAGGTGTTCCAGTTCTCCTTGCCCGACGTGTCGTTCGCGGCGTACGGGATCTCGACGGACGTGCTCGACACCGTGCTCGCGGCGTCGTCCCCGAAGGCCGGGCGGCCGAGTCGGCTGAGGTACACCGGCACCGTGAAGGACGAGCCGTCGATCGCGCTCTGCAGGACGAACGACTCGACGCCGCCCACCCCGGCCGAGTCGTACGTCCAGGTGTCGCCGTCGGCCCCGACCGTCGCCGTGCCGATGCGGGGCTTGGCGTAGGTCGTGACGTACGACGAGGACGGGGTGGACGAGCCGTCCTGCCTCTGGGGGACGGGGTAGTGGTCGGACAGCTTCCACGTCATGGGCTGGTCGGCGTACCCGATCGCCTGGACCGACGTCGTGTCGTGCATCGACGTGATCATGTCGATCTGGAAGCGGTAGGTCTGGCCCGTCGAGGCCGTGGCGACGACCGTCATGTACTTGTAGCCGACGTAGGTGTCGGGGAAGTAGGGCGAGAACCGCAGCGTGGGGCCCAGGTTCGACACCGCGATGAACGATCCGCCGTCGTACCCCCAGGCGAAGGAGGTGCTCGTGATCGTCGCGGTGGGGTAGCCCTGCGACCTGACCCAGCCCTGGACGTCGGCGTCCCAGGACGCAGCCCTGGCGGGGTTCGTCAGGGTCAGCGTGCCCAGCGAGATCGCCGGCCCGGCCGCAAGGGTGCGGGCCTGGTCGGGTGGCGGCGCAGGTTCGACCGCGGCGGGGGCACCGGTCGCGGCCGAGGCTGTCGACCCGGTCGAGGGGCCCGCCGGGGCCGTGGCGGCGGGGCCCGCAGCCGCTGCCGGCGCCGAGGCGGGAGCCTCGGGGGCGTCCGCTGCCGGGGCCTCGTCCGCGGGGGCAGGTGTCGGTGCGGTCTGCTCGGACGCGGACGTGTCCGGCGCCGTGTCGTCGGCTGCGAAGGCGGTCGCACCACCTCCGAGCACGAGCGCTGCGCTGACGACGGTGCTGGTGACGACTCGGGTGGTCCTCATGGTCTGGCTCCTCGGGTGGTGGCGTTCTCGACGTCTCCACGGTCCCGCCCGGGCCGGGGGCTCCCCATCGTCCGATCGTCGCCGGACCGCTCATCCGTCCGTCTCGACCTTCGTGTGCATCGTCAGGGCGGGGGCTCGGCGGGCTCCCGCCCCCTCGGTGAGCCGTTGCGGGCCGTTGCGGGTGCGGTCCGCGGACCGGGCGGCGACCATGGGCACGACGAGTCGCATCGAGCCCAGGAGGCATCGTGAGCACAGCCGAGACGACCCCGAGGACCGCACCCCCCGCGACCGGGGGTGTCGCCGTGCCGGTGCCGCCCTCACCGTCATGGGGGCGCGCGATGCCGCCCGCGCCGGACGCACGTGTGCGCATCACCCCCGCCTACGCGCGCCACGTCGGGCGGGACGCGTACTTCTGGGCATGGCCGCTGGTCAACGTCTACAACCGCCGGCTGCACTTCGCCTCGGTCACCGGCCTCGCGCACGTCGGCCCGTTGATCGAGGCACCGCTCAACCAGTTCGCGATGCTCACCGACTACGTCGACCCGCGCGAGCGGGCCGTGGCCTGCCCCAACCAGGACGTCGTCTACGGGATCGGGGCGATCGGGCTCGACGTGTCCCCGGTCGTGCTCCAGGTGCCCGACTTCGGCGACCGGTTCTGGGTCTACCAGGTCGTGGACCTGCGCACCGACAGCTTCGTCCAGCTCGGGTCGATGTACGCCACGACGCCCGGCTTCTACCTGCTCGTGGGCCCCGCGTGGGACGGCGACGTCCCGCCCGGGATCACCCGCGTGTTCCGCTCCACGACGAGCACCGGGCTGGTCGGTCCACGCATCTTCCAGGACGACACCGCCGAGGACCGGGCCGCGATCCAGGCGGTGCTCCCGGGCGTCATGATGTACCCGCTCGACCAGTACGACGGCGTGGTGAAGCACATCGACTGGGCCGGCATCCCGCAGCTCCCCGGCCCGCCCATGAGCGACGAGGAGACGCGGTGGGTCTTCCCCGACCGCTTCGTCGACGAGCTCCCGGCGGTCCTGGCCGACGCCCCGCCGCTGCCCGGCGAGGAGGCCCGCTACGCCCAGGTGCTCGCGGTCCTCGACGCGGCCTCGCGGGACCCCGAGCTCAGGGCCGCCATGACCGCGGGTGCCCACGAGGCCGACGTGGAGCTGGTCCAGCCGCTCTTCCAGTTCCGCAGCTACGGCCAGCCCCTGCCCGACCACTGGACCACGATCTCCAACGAGTCGGCCTTCGGCGTCGACTACTACACGCGCACCGCGGTCTCGAAGTCGAACATCCTGGTCAACTCCCCGGCCGAGACCAAGTACTTCTACCAGGATCTCGACGTTGACGGGCAGCGCCTGAGCAGCGACCGCCGGTACACCGTGACGTTCGCGGCGGGCGGCACGCCACCCGTGCACGGCTTCTGGTCGCTCTCGATCTACAACGAGCACCACTTCTTCGTCGCCAACCCCATCGACCGGTTCTCGGTCGGCACCAAGAACAAGGACCTCCACCTCGACCAGGACGGTTCCCTGACGATCCACGTCCAGACCGACGAACCCGCCGACCCGGTCCACCGCGCGAACTGGCTCCCCACGCCGGGCGGCCCGTTCTCGCTCTACGTCCGCGCCTACTGGCCCGCGACCCCCGTCCTCGACGGCACGTGGACCCCGCCCGCCGTCCACCGGGTGGACTGACCGCGACCCCGCCAGGATCGGCGCACCGTCACCTCCGAGACACGGGATGCGCGTGTCCCTGACCGGGCGCACCCTGGGATCACCATCCGACGCGACCATGACGGGACCCGTGCGCGAAGCGAGCCCAGGCTCGGTGGTGCGCGGCGCCGTCGGGCAAGGAGCTGGACCGTGACCGCAGAAGGAACCGCACGGACCCCCGGAGGAACCACCCCCACCCCCGTGGTGTTCGTCCACGGGCTGTGGCTGCACGCCGACTCCTGGAACCCGTGGGTCGAGCGCTTCGCCGCCGCAGGCTACGACGCCCACGCGCCGGGCTGGCCCGGTGACGGCGCGACCGTCGAGGAGACCCGGGCGAACCCCGACGCGGTCGGCGGGTACGGGATCGACGAGGTCGTCGAGCACTACGTCGAGATCCTCGACGGGCTGCCGGCCCAGGCGGTCGTCGTCGGGCACTCGTTCGGCGGGCTGATCATCCAGCGCCTCCTCACCGCGGGGCACGCGCGTGCCGGGATCGCGATCGACCCCGCACCCATGCGCGGCAACATCCTGCTGCCGCCCAGCTCGCTCAAGGTCGCGGCCGTCGCGCTCAAGAACCCCGCGCACTACAAGGGCTCGGTCTCGCTGACGCCCGAGGAGTTCCGCTACGGGTTCGCCAACGAGCTGTCCGACGAGGAGGCGGCCGAGCTGTACGAGCGCTGGACCATCCCCTCGCCGGGGCGGCCGCTCTTCGAGGACGCCGCAGCGAACCTGTTCCCGCACTCGGCCGCGAAGGTCGACTCGAAGAACCCCGACCGCGGCCCGCTGCTGTTCGTCGCGGGCGGCATGGACCACACCGCGCCCGCCTCGCTCACCAAGACCTCGGCCAAGATCTACCGGCGTCACTCCGACGCCGTGACCGACCTCCACGAGTTCCCCGACCGCGGGCACTCGCTCACGATCGACCACGGCTGGGCCGAGGTCGCCGACACGACCCTCGCGTGGCTCGAGGAGCAGGGGATCTGACGTGCCGTCCACCCCGACGGCGCCGCTCACCCTCGCGGTGAGCGGCGCCGTCGGGCCGGGTGGTCAGGCGTCGACGTGCCGTGCGGCGAGCGCACCGCCCGTCGCGGCCTCGACGTCGAGACGGATCCCGGTCGTGCGGGCGTCGGGGAGCGAGCGGACGCGGTCCAGCTCGCGACGCACCGCGTCGACCGCGAGGGGCTCGGGGCCCACGAGGGGCAGGCGCACGCGCGGGCTGCCGATCCGGCCCAGCGCGTGCAGGACGAGCTTGGTCGCGACGGCCGGCGGGGCGTACGTGGTGAGCGCGCGGGCGAGCGGTTCGAGGCGCCGGTGGGCCGAGGCCGCGGCGCGGAGGTCGCCTGCGGCGACGGCGTCGAGCAGCTGCCGGTAGCCGACGGGGGAGACGTTGGCCGCGACGCTCACCACTCCTGCACCGTCGATCGCGAGGGTCGGCAGGGTCGCGGCGTCGGAACCCGCGAAGTAGAGCAGGTCGCTCGCCTCGATCAGGTGCGCCGCGCGCGCGAGGTCGCCGTCCGCGTCCTTGAGCGCGCAGACGGACGGGTGCGCCGACGCCAGCAGCAGCGTGGAGAGGTCGAGACCCACACCCGTGCGCGCCGGGACGTCGTAGAGCATGACAGGAAGGTCGGTCGCGTCGGCCACCGCCCGCACGTGCGCGAGGACGCCCAGCTGGCTGGGCCGGACGTACTCGGGTGCGGAGACCATGATCCCGTCGGCGCCCGCGGCCTCGCACGCCCGGAAGTGCATGATCGCGTGGGCGGTGTCGCCGGCCCCGCCGCCGGCCACGACCGTCGCGCGGCCCGCGACCGCCTCCCGGGCGACCTCGACGACTCGGACCTTCTCGTGGTCGGTGAGCGTGCTGGACTCCCCGGTCGTGCCCGCGACCACGACGCCGTCGGCCCCTCCGGCCACCACGGCGTCGACGTGCCGGGCGAGATCCGCCCAGGCCACCTCGCCGTCGGGCGTGAACGGGGTCACGAGAGCGACGAGGAGCTGACCGAACGGGTTGTGTCGAGGAGGCATGCGGCAACGCTAGGGCGCCGAGGGCGCCGGTGTCCGTCCGTGATCCGTCAAGATCGCAGAGGTTCCCGTCAGGGTCCCGTCAAGACGGGGGACGACGGGCGGGCTCGCCGCGTAGACCCGGAGCATGACGCTGACGACGATCCTCCCCACGCTCCGTGCGAGCATCCCCGATCCGCTCGCGACCGACTCCTGGCCCGCCGCGACCCGAGCGACCGTCACGGACGTCCTGGTCGCCGGCGTGTCCCTCGCGCACCTGGCCGCGCTGTGCGGCACGCCGTGCGTCCACGTCGCGCAGGCCTGCGGCCCGCGGTCCGCGGGCGGACGCATGGGGACCGTCGTCGTCGCCGCCGTGACGGACGTGCGCGACGTCGGCGCCGCCGGCCTCGAGGTGGGGCTCGACGCCGACATCGACCCCCTGCCGGCGCGCTGGGCGCAGGCCCGCCTCGTCGGGCGCGCGTCGAGCGCCCGACCCGTGCGTGCCGTGGTCACGGGTGGTCGGGGCCCCGGCGCCCTCACCGTGCCCCTGGACCTGCGCGTCGGAGACCTGCTCGCGGTCCCGTGCCGGGGGCAGGTCGCTCTCCGGGACGTCCGGCGCGCACCCGGTCGGACCGATGCGCCGGTCCTGCGCGGGGACGTGACCCCGTCATGACGCTCCTGCACACCATGATCTCCGCACGGGCCGCCGCCCTGCGGGCGTCGCGGACACCACCGTGGACGGACCGGACGCTCGTCGTGCCGGGCGACGTCCTGGTCTCGGGGACGTCGCTCACGGACCTCGCGCGCACCGTCGGCACGCCGGTGGTCCTCTCGGGGGCTGCGGCCGACGGTCCGGGCAGGTCCGGGCCGGGCATGTCCGGCCGGGCCGGCACCGGCCTGGCCGGTGCCGGTCCACGCCGGTCCGGCAAGACCGGTGCCGGCCCCGGTGCGCCGGCGCGGTCCGTGACGTTCGTCGTGGTCCGGGTCGACGCCGTCGTCCCGCCGCTGCACTGCCCGCGCGAGGTGTGGGTGGACGCCGAGCTCGAAGGATGCTCGCCGGTGCTCTCCGCGGTGCGGCTGCTGGGGCGCTCTGGATCGGGACGCACCCGCCGGTACCACCTGCGTCCCGACCGGTCAGGTGCCCTGGACCTGCTCGTCCGCCTGCCGGCCGACCTGAGGCGTCATGACCTGCTCGCCGTGCCGTGCGTGTCGTGCGTGGCGCTCGAGGACATCGAGCGGTGACCGAGGAGGTCGAGCAGCGACCGAGGACGTCGAGCGGTGACGGGAGGCGGCGTGCCGGACCTATCGATCGGTGGCGCGTGTCGCGGCGAGCGCCGATCCGACCTGCTGCGCGAGCGTCACGGCGATGACTCTCTGGTCGAGGTCCGGGCGCCGGACCCGGGTCGTCGCGTCGAGGAGGAACCTGCCACGGACGACGCCCGCGTGCTCGACGAGGAGCTCGACACGGTCGTCGGTGGGCAGGCCGTCACGCTCCACGTCGAGCACCTGGGACCCGCGGGTCACGCTGCCGTCCTCGTGCAGGCGCGGGTGGGCGCCGCCCGTGCTCGTGTCGAAGCGGCACTCGTCGAGGTCCAGGACGTCGACGATCTGCCGCTGCACGTGCGCGACGAGGGTCGCGGGCGACGCGGTGCCGTCGGCGACCAGGCGGGCCGACGAGACGATCCCGGCGAGGTAGCCGACGCGGCGGCTCGATCGCGCCTGCTCACGGCGGCCCCACAGGGCGATCTCGGTCACCGCGACCCCGACGAGCAGCAGCAGGACCGTGGTCTCGAGGTCCGTGCGGTCCGTGATGGTGAGCTGCTGGTACGGCTCGGTGAGGAAGAAGTCGAACCACACCCCGCTGGACAGCGCGGCCCCGATCCCCGCGAGCCGACGCCCGGTGGCCGCCGCGCCCACGACGACCAGCACCAGGAGGAGCGCGACGTTCGTGTTGGCGACGTCGGCGCGGAAGGGGGCCAGCGCGGCGCACACGACGAGAGGTGCTACGAGGGCTGCGAGCACCACGAGCGCTGTCCGGCCGGTCCCTGTCCTCATACCTTCATCTCCCTGCGGGTGGTGACAGGTGTCAAGGGGTGTTGACGAGGTCTTGACGGGCCCGAGCGGTCGGACCGGGTCGTGGGGTCGACGGCCGGTGGTCGTCCCTGGCGTCGTCACCGGGCGTTCACTGCCCTGACCTGCGCCTTTGCCCAGATGACGTCGTGGTGACACCACTTTCGCAAACTGATGACGCCACATCCCTTGCGGTGACACCATGAGTGGTGTCATAGTGGCGTCATGGAACTCACGAGATACGTCGACGAGCTGCAGCACCAGCTCGCCACCGCAGCCGCCGCCGGCGGGGACGAGGCACGCGAGCTCGCCGGCCGCCTGTCGGCCCCGCTCGACGCCGCCGTCCGGCTCGTCCTCCTCGAGGCCCTCTCGACCGCAGCCACCGAGATCACGGCCGAGCTCGCGCCGGGAGCGGTCGACGTCCGGCTCCGGGGGCGCGACCCCGAGTTCATCGTGACCCCGGCACCCGCCTCGTCCTTCGAGGAGGACGCCGCCCCCGCGGCCGAGCCCGCCCGTCCGACGGCCCTCGACCCCGACGACGTCAGCACGTCCCGCACGACGCTCCGCCTGCCCGACCAGCTCAAGGCGCAGGTCGAGGAGGCGGCAGCCCGTGAGGGCATGTCCGTCAACACGTGGCTCGTGCGCGCGGTCGCCGCGGCGCTCGCGCCCACCGCCCCGTCACGCCCGGCGCCACGGGCCACGAGCACCTCCGGTCGCGTGACCGGCTGGGTGCGCTGACCCACCACCCGACACCACCGCACACCTGCGCCCCACCACCCCGGGGCGGACACGCTCACCCCTCTGGAGGATCCGCCATGCCCACTTTCGCCGCCCCCACCCCCGTCCCGGTCGTCATCGACGTCCCCTTCGGCAACCTGTACGTCGTCGCCGGCGAACGGGACGACGTCGTCGTGACCGTCCTGCCGGCCGACCCGAGCAAGTCCGGCTCGGTCCGCGCCGCCGAGGAGACCCGCGTCGAGCGCGACGGCGACGCGATCTCGATCGTCTACCCCAACGCGTGGAAGCAGTACGTCCTGCCGTTCGCCTCCGGTGGTGCGAAGGTCACCATCGAGCTCCCCGCCGGGTCGGACCTGCGCGGCAAGGCCGGCTCCCTCTACGCGGAGGGCAGGCTCGGGTCGGTCGACCTCAACCTCAACGGCGGCAACGCCCGCCTCGACGACGTCGACCGCCTGGACATCAAGGTCTCGGCCGGGTCGCTCACGGTCGGCCGGGTCTCCGGCACCGTTGACGCCGTGGTCTCGGCGGGCGGCCTGCGGGTCCGCGAGCTCGACGGCGACGCCGTCGTCAAGGTGCCCAACGGCACGACCGAGATCGGGCGGACCACCGGGAGCCTGCGCGTCAACGGCGCGCACGGGGACATCGCGATCGACCGGTCCCACGGCGACACCGTCGTGAAGTGCGCGCACGGCGGGATCCGCGTCGAGCAGGCCGTCAACGGCCGTGTCCAGCTCGAGAGCTCGTACGGCTCGATCGAGGTCGGCGTGCCCGAGGGCACGGCCGCCTGGCTCGACGCGACCTCCCAGCACGGCCAGGTCCGCAACCTCCTGCAGGACGCCTCCGGTCCCGGCGAGTCCGACCTGACGGTCGAGGTCCGTGCAGGCACCGGCTACGGCGACGTGATCGTGCGCCGCCCGCACCCCTGACCGCTCTTCCCCGTCCCACCCGCTCGTCCCGTCCCACCCGCTCGTCCACCACCGTCGAAGGAGAAGCTCATGACCACCACAGTCCGCGGACCCGCGATCGAGGTCGCCGGCCTGCGCAAGTCCTACCGCTCGAAGTCCGGAACCCAGCTCGTGCTCGACGGCGTCGACCTCGTCGTCCCGGCCGGGACGATCACCGCGCTGCTCGGCCCCAACGGCTCGGGCAAGACGACGACCGTCGGGGTCCTGTCGACCCTCCTGGCCGCCGACGCAGGCACGGTGCGCGTGGCAGGCCACGACATCGCCCGTGAACCGGACGCCGTCCGCGCCTCGATTGGCGTGACCGGCCAGATCACGGCCGTCGACGAGCTGCTCACCGGCACGGAGAACCTACGGCTCATGGCCGACCTGAACCACCTCGGGAAGTCCGCCGGACGCCGTCGGGCGACCGAGCTGCTCGAGCAGTTCGGCCTCGCCGAGGCCGCGGGCAAGCCCGTGGCCACCTACTCGGGCGGCATGAAGCGCAAGCTCGACCTCGCGATGACGCTCGTCGGAGCGCCGTCGGTCGTGTTCCTCGACGAGCCGACGACGGGTCTCGACCCCCGCAGCCGTCGCACCCTGTGGGACGAGGTGCGCGCGCTCGTCGAGGGTGGCACCACGATCCTGCTCACCACGCAGTACCTCGAGGAGGCGGACCGGCTCGCCGACTCCGTCGCGGTCCTCCACGACGGACGCATCGTCGCCCAGGGCACGCCGGCCGAGCTCAAGTCGGTGCACGACGCGGGCTCGCTCGACGAGGTCTTCCTCGCACTGACCGAGCCGCCCACCGAGGAGGAGGCCGGCACCGACGCCGTCACCCCCGCCGGTCCGACACAGGACAAGGAGAACGTCCGATGACTGCCATCGCCACCACCGCCCCCACCACCACGGCCCGTCCCCGACCGGTCGCCGACGTCGGGACCATGCTGCGTCGCAGCCTGCTGCGCGCCGTGCGCTACCCGGGCCTGACGGTCTTCCTCGTCGCCGGTCCGCTCGTCATGCTCCTGCTGTTCGTCTACGTCTTCGGCGGAGCCTTCGGCGCGGGCGTGGCCCCCGGGATCACCCCCGGCGCCGACGGCCGCGCGGCCTACCTCGACTACATCACGCCGACGCTCCTGGTCATCACGGTCGTCGCCGGAGCGACGTCGGTCGCGGTCTCCGCCGCGATGGATGCCGCGAGCGGCATCATGGCCCGGTTCAAGACCATGGCGATCTCGCCGGGGTCCATCCTCTCGGGGCACGTCCTCGGGTTCGCCGTGCAGGCCATGATCGCGCTCGTGCTCGTCCTGGGTGCCGCGATCGCCATGGGCTACCGCCCCGAGGCCGACGCGCTCGACTGGCTGGCGCTCGCGGGCCTGTTCGTCCTGCTCGGGATCTGCCTCAACTGGCTGTGCGTCGCGATGGGTCTCAACGCCCGCAGCGTCGAGACCGCGAGCAACACGCCCATGATCCTGCTGCTCCTGCCGTTCCTCGGCAGCGGGTTCGTGCCCGTCGAGACGATGCCCACGGCCGTGCGCTGGTTCGCCGAGCACCAGCCGTTCACGCCCATCATCGACACGGTGCGCGGGCTGCTCGCCGGGGGAGCGGGGCTCGAGGGGTCGACCGTCGTGCAGGCCGTGGCCTGGTGCGTCGTGATCGGCGTCGCGGGCTACGTGTGGGCCCGCGCGCTCTTCCGCCGCGAGCGTCGCCTCTGAACCGGCCGTCGACCGCATCGCCGGGCGTTCCCGAGGACCTCCGGGTCGAGCCGTCACGGCTCGGCCCGGGGGCCCGCTGCGTCCGGGGGCCCTCCGCGCCCGGACGTCCTTGCCGGCCCTGACGGCCTGGCCCTACAGGTCGCGGTACATGATGTGGAGCCCGACGAGACCGGCCGTGGGGTGTGCGAAGGCTTCGGGCACGGTCGTCAGGATCTCGAACCCGAAGGACTCCCAGAGCCGCACGGCTCGCTCGTTGGTCTCGACGACGGCGTTGAACTGCATCGCGAGGTAGCCGTCGGCGCGGGCGCCGTCGAGCACCGCGCCCGCGAGGGTGCGCCCGACGCCGCGCCCACCACGGCCCGGCCCGACGACGAAGCTCGCGTTCGCGACGTGGGCGCCCGCACCGGGAAGGTTGGGCAGGTACTTCGCCGTGCCGACCACCGCGCCGTCCGTGTCCACCGCGACGAGCACGCGGGCTCCCGGAGCGGCCGTCCAGACCGTGCGGGCCTGCGTCTCGTCGATGTCTCGGGGGTAGGTGTACGTCTCGCCCGCCCGGAAGGCGGGCTCGAGCACGCGCCAGATCCCGGACCAGTCGGCGGACGTCGCGGGGCGTACCTCGATCTCTGCGCTCACGCCGCCGAGCCTAGCCGCGCCCTGAGCAGGGTCGGGTGTGACCAGCCGCACACGTGGGCAGCGCCCCTCACCGGGTGACCGTGGAGCGCCCGACCTAGGCTCGGTCGATGACGACGGACGACCCCCGCGAACCGACCGTGTGCGTGCTCGCGCTCACGCCTCTCCTGGCGATCGAGATCGAGCCCGCCGGGCCGCACGAGACGTCCCCCGAGATCCACGTGCACCCCGGCGGCCAGGGGTTGTGGCTCGCGCGCTGGCGTACTCGCTCGGGGCGCACGCGATCGTGTGCGGCCCGTTCGGGGGCGAGACCGGGTCGGTGGCCGCGCACCTGGCCCGCGCCGAGAACCTCGACCTGCGGGTGACCTCGACCGGCGCCAACGGCGCCTTCGTGCACGACCGGCGCAGCGGCGAGCGGGCCGAGGTCGTGGCCATGGAGCCCTTCCCCCTGAACCGGCACGAGGTCGACGACCTGTACGGCACGGTGCTCGTGGCGGCGCTCGACGCCGCGGTCACGATCCTCACCGGGTCCAGCACGCCCGTGGGCGTCCCGCCGGACTTCTTCGGCCGGCTGACCAAGGACCTCCATGCGGCCGAGCGTCAGGTCGTGGCGGACCTGTCGGGGGCCGAGGCCCACGCCGTCGCCCGGGAGCCGGGCGCGGTCCTCAAGATCAGCCACGAGGAGATGGTCGAGGGCGGCTTCGCGCCCGACGACGGCGAGCGGTCGCTGCGCACGGCGGCGGACGAGATGGTCGCCGCAGGCCCGCGTGCCGTGATCGTCTCGCGCGCCGAGGCGCCGTCGCTCCTGGTGACGCGGGAGCGCAGCTACACCGTGCAGAGCCCGTCCGTCACGACCGTGGACCACCGCGGGGCGGGCGACTCGATGACGGCGGGGATCGCCGTCGGGCTCGCCCGGGGCATGGACCTGCCCGACGCCGTGCGCCTGGGCGCCGCCGCCGGAGCCCTCAACGTGACCCGCCGCGGGCTGGGGACGGGGCACCGCGACCAGATCGAACGCTTCGCGCACCGCGTGACCGTGCGCGAGACCCGCTGACCACCCCGGACGACAGGAGGCCATGATGCGTGCCCTCATCACCAACGACGACGGGATCGACTCCCCGGGCCTGGCCGTGCTGGCCGGGGCGGCGCTCGACGCGGGGTACGAGGTCGTGGTCGCAGCCCCCGCGCGTGAGTCCTCGGGCGCGAGCGCGTCCCTGCTGGGGGCCGAGGAGGACGGGCGCCTGGTGGTCGAGCCGCGCAGGGCCCCCGGACTGCCCGACGGCGTGACGTCCCTCGCCGTCCGGGCGGCCCCCGCGCTCATCGCCTTTGTCGCGGCGTACGGCGGCTTCGGCGCGAAGCCGGACCTGGTCCTGTCGGGCGTGAACAAGGGAGCGAACACGGGCAACGCGATCCTGCACTCGGGGACCGTGGGAGCGGCAATGTCCGCGACGACCCACGGCATCGCGTCCGTCGCGGTCTCGATGGACGCCGCCGAGCCCCGCCACTGGGAGACCGCACGCCTCGTGACGGACCACGTCGTGGAGTGGGTGGGCCGCACCGCGCTCGGGCGCAAGGTCGTGAACGTCAACGTCCCCGACCGTGCCCCCGGTGACCTCCGAGGCCTGCGCCAGGCACCGCTCGCGAGCTTCGGGCTGGTCCAGGCGCGCATCCACGAGAACGACGACCGCAACCTGACGCTCCAGTACTCGGGGACGGAGCGGCACTCCGAGCCCGACTCCGACACCGGTCTCCTGACGCGCGGCTGGGCGACCGTGACGCTGCTGCTCGCACCGTACGCCGACGCGAGCCTCGAGGTCCCGGGGCTGCGCGCGCGGTGATCGGCGCGCCTCGGAGGGTGGTCGACGCCCCCTGACGGGGAGGTGCCGGCACGGGCGCCGACCCGGCCGGCGGGAGCGTCCAGGACCGCCTCGCCCGTTGCGGGTGCGCACTCCGTGGGCGGCTGTAATGCTGCCAGCATGTCATCAGCCAAGCCAGCTTCCCCCGCCATCGTCCGGCAGCAGCAGGTCGTGCGAGACAGCCTGCCCTTCCATGACACCCAGGACTTCGACGACGTCGCGCGTGGCCTGATCGCCCGGCGGACACCGAACGCGGTGACCGCCGCGGACGGCCGCGTCGTCTGGGACAACGACACGTACGACTTCCTCCAGGGCGAGGCGCCGGACACGGTCAACCCGAGCCTGTGGCGCCAGTCCCGGCTCGTCGCCACGCAGGGTCTGTTCGAGGTCGTCCAGGGCATCTACCAGGTGCGCGGGTTCGACCTGTCCAACGTCACCTTCATCGAGGGCGAGACGGGCGTGATCGTGCTGGACCCCCTCATCTCGACCGAGACGGCCGCAGCGGCCCTCGCGCTGTACCGCGAGCACCGCGGGGACCGTCCCGTCACGGGCGTGATCTACACCCACTCGCACGTCGACCACTTCGGCGGGGTCAAGGGGGTCACGACGCAGGAGGACGTCGACGCCGGTCGCGTACCGGTCCTCGCTCCCGAGGGGTTCACCGAGCACGCCGTCGCCGAGAACGTCTACGCGGGCACCGCCATGGGGCGCCGCGCGGGCTACATGTACGGGGCGGCCCTCGCCCGCGGCCCGCAGGGGCAGGTCGGGGCCGGGCTCGGGCAGACGACGTCGACGGGCACCATCACCCTGATCCCCCCGACCGTGCACATCACGACGACGGGCGAGGAGAGGACGGTCGACGGCGTCCGGATGGTCTTCCAGATGGCCCCCGACACCGAGGCTCCGTCCGAGATGCTCGTCTGGTTCCCGGACCACCGTGCGCTGTGCGCGGCCGAGGACGCGACGCACACCCTGCACAACCTGCTGACCCTGCGCGGCGCGGTCGTGCGCGACCCGCACGCCTGGGCGGGCTACCTCACCGAGGTGATCGACCTGTTCGGCAGCGAGGCCGAGGTCGTCTTCGCGTCGCACCACTGGCCGACGTGGGGCAACGCACGGATCGTCGAGTACCTCTCGCTCCAGCGGGACCTCTACGCGTACCTGCACGACCAGACGCTGCGCATGCTGAACCAGGGGCTGACGGGCACCGAGATCGCCGAGCAGATCGTCCTGCCGCCCGCGCTCGAGAGGTCCTGGCACGCACGGGGGTACTACGGCTCCGTGAGCCACAACGTCAAGGCCGTCTACCAGCGCTACATGGGGTGGTTCGACGGCAACCCCTCGAACCTGTGGCGGCACACCCCGGTCGAGGCGGGCAGGCGCTACGTCGCGCTCGGTGGTGGTGCCGACGCCGTGGTCGCCCAGGCGCAGGCCGCGTTCGACGAGGGGGACTACCGCTGGGTCGCGGAGATCCTGAACCACGTCGTCTTCGCCGAGCCCGACCACGCCGCGGCGCGCGGCCTGCTCGCCGACACCTACGAGCAGCTCGGGTACGGGTCGGAGAACGGTACGTGGCGCACCTTCTTCCTCTCGGGCGCGACCGAGCTGCGCGACGGCAGCTTCGGGACGCCCACGGTCACCGCGGCACGCGACATCGTCGGCAACCTCACGCCGGCCATGCTCTTCGACGCCCTCGCGATCCAGGTCGACGGGCCGCGCGCATGGGACGAGAGGGCGACGATCGACGTCGTGCTGACCGACGTCGACGAGCACTACCGGCTGTGGCTGCGCAACGGTGTCCTCACGTACAGCGCCGCTCCGCAGAAGGGCGCCGCCGACGTCACGCTCACCGGGACCAAGCGCGCTCTACCCGTCCTGGCGAGCGGAGACGTCACCCCGGACACGCTCGCCCAGGCCGGCATCGAGCTCAGCGGCGACCCCTCCGTGCTCGGCCGGCTCGCCGCTGTCCTGGACCCGGGCGACAAGGACTTCGCGATCGTCACCCCCTGACGATCAGGGTCCGTGCCGGTCGACGCCCCGACCGGCACGGACCCGACGGGATCCGCAGACCGGAGTCCGCGGAGCCCGCAGCACGACCTGCCGGGGCGACGGAGCGACCTGCCGGGCACGGTGACCCGGGGGGAGACGGACGAGGAGGTCCGTCGCCCTGACGGACGGACGGAGGCACAGGGATGGGGAACGAGCGATCGAGGCACCGCCGGAGCGGTAGGTCCCGGCAGCAGTGGTCCGTGCGGGCCCGCCGGGCCTGGGCGGCCACCGGAGCCCTCCTGCTGGCGCTGCCGCTGGCCCTCGTCCCCGCGATCCCGGCGGCCGCCGCCGACTGGGGCATCAGCAAGCAGGAGGCCTCCACCGGCCCGTACGCCCCGGGGGACACCGTCCAGTGGATCATCACCGTCTCCTGCTCGGACCCCAACGCGGACCCGTGCACCAACGCCGTGCTCACCGACCAGCTCCCGGACGGCCTCGAGCTCGTGTCCGCGTCGGTCCAGAGCGGCCCTCCCGGCGGCGACCTCACGACCGACCCCGCGACCGGGCTGGTCACGTACACCAACCCCGAGGTGTCGAACGGGGCGCAGGCGCAGATCATCGTCACCGCACGGGTCGACCCCGACCTGCCCTACAGCGCGAACGGCGTGCCGATCACCAACACCGCGACGGTCGTGGCCGACAACGCGACCCAGCAGCAGGCCTCCGACGCGATCACCCCCGAGGTCCCGCTCGTCCTCGCCTCGACGACGACGAAGTCGATCGACCCGCCGGGGGCGCTCGCGGCCCCCGGCACGCCGGCGACCATGACGGTCGGCGCGACGAACACCTCGAACGACCCGGTCGACACCCTGGTGATCCAGGACCCGGTCGACCCCACGGCGACCCCGAACCCGTTCACCTACCTGGAGTACTCGGCGACGGGCACGATCACGATGCCCCCGAACGCCGACACCGTGACCACGCAGTACTGGGACGGGGACTCGTGGGAGACGCTCGACGGCACGGTCGACCCGTCGACCGTGCAGGGGGTGCGCTACACGTTCAGCGGAGACATCCAGCCGGGCGCGACCGCGAGCGTGCCCGTGCAGGTGCAGCAGAGCGACGCGGTCGACGGCCTCACCGAGGCGACCACCGTCACCAACGACGCGTCGTCGTACGTCACGCACACCGGGGGCCAGTCCACCCCGACGACCGCGGAGGACACGTACGTCGTCACGCCGCCGGACAACAGCGTGACGGCGTCCAAGACCTTCTCGCCCAGCACCGTGGCCGCGGGCGACCCCACGACCGTCACGATCGGTGCCACCAACACGGGGACCGCCGTCGGCTCCCTGACGATCACCGAGCCCGCCCCCGGGACGGACAACCCGTTCGAGGGGGACGACCCGTTGACGTTCACCGGCTTCGGGCCGACCGGGGACGGCACAGGCGTGCAGTGGCCCTCCGGGGCGAACGGCGCGACCGTGACCTTCACGTGCCTCGACGGCTCGACCCCCGAGGTCGACGCGACCGCCCCGAACACGCTCCCGAACCCACCGGACACGTGCGTCGTGGTCGGCTTCACCGTGGTCTTCACGGGAGACCTGCCGACCAGCGCCGCGGCCTCGGTCCCGTTCACCGCGGACACCGACCCCGACCAGACGACCGACGACGTCACGCACACCAACACCATCGAGGCCACCGTGCCCAGCGCGGACCCTGCCACGGCCCCCGCGGACCTCGTGACCCTGGTCGACCGGTTGGCGACCAGCACCGACAAGATCATGTCGCCCTCGACCATCCCCGCGGTGCCCGGGCAGTCCGTGATCGTGCAGCTCCCGACCCAGCTCCTGCCGTTCGGACCGGACGGCTCGACCGCGAACGCGGACCAGGTCGTCGTCCAGGACCCGGTCGACCCCGCGAACCCCGGCGAGTTCTGGTCGAACTTCACAGCGACCTCGGTGCGCACGACCGACGTGCCCGCGGGGTCGACCCTGACGGTCAACTACTGGGACGGGAGCGCCTGGGTGCCCGCACCGGGCTGCGGCCCCTACACCGGTCCGACGACCGTGAGCTGCGACCTCCCACCAGGGGCCGGGGGCGTCCAGTTCGTCTACGACTCGACCGGTGACGGCTTCCCGCCCGGGACGCAGTTCCAGCCCAACTTCACGGCCGAGTACACGGGCCCGGCCGACCGTGACACCCCGATCGAGAACTGCGGCGCGTCGAGCGCGTCGTCGGGCACGGTGGCCCCGACCCCGCCTGCGCAGGGCTGCGCCTCGGTCGACCCCTTCCCCGTGGACGGTCCCGGCGCGCTCGACTTCGTCGCCAAGGACTTCCTCGGCGGCAGCCCGCCCAGCGTGCTCGCGCGTTCGGACGACCAGGTCACGGCCCAGATCACCTGGTCGACCAACGGCTTCTCGGGCGTGGACCCGATGGTGATCTCGGACGTCGCCGACCCGCAGAGCACCCCCGTCGCGAGCTCGTTCTACGACGCGTTCGACCTCGTGCGGGTCGAGCCGATCGACACCGCGACCGACCCGCTGATCACCTACGACCAGGTGACCGGGGTCGAGCTCTTCGTCGGCGGCGCGTGGGTCCCCGCGAGCAGCGACCCGTGCCCGTGCGTCGGGTCCTTCCCGGGATACACGCTCACCCCCGACGAGCGGGCGTCGGCGACGTCGGTGCGCCTGACCTACCAGGAATCGCCCGACCGCACCACGACCGGGGACCCGACGGCTCCGCAGCCCGGTGACGGCGTCGCGCGCTCGACGCTCGCGGACGGTCGCCACCTCGACCTGACGTTCCAGGTGCGAGACGTCAAGAGGTCCGACCCGACGGTCCCGGTGCTGGGGTCGACCCACGGCACGCTCTACAACACGACGGACCCCGGGATCGTCCTCGACACCGTGCGGGCGACCGGCACCTTCGAGGGCGACCAGTACACCGACACCGACGACGCGACGGTCCTCATCATCGACCAGCCCCTCAACGTGACCGTCGCGAAGGACTGGACCGGCGGTCCCCTCTCGGTCCCGCCGTCGGCCACCCCGGCGCAGTTCTACCCGACGACCGACGTGGTCGTCACGGGGACCAACGCGTCGGCCGCGAAGGTGAGCCAGCTCCGGCTGGTCGAGCCGGGCGTCGAGACCTCGGGGGACGTGCAGACGGCGCCCGGGACCAAGCCGTTCGACGCGTTCACGCTGCGCGCGATCAGCCTGGACCCGCCCGACGGGGCGCAGACGACGACGGTCACCCTCACCTACCTGGGCGGGTCGACGGCGAGCTTCACCGAGGCCCAGGCGGAAGCGCTGACGACCAGCGACCTGGCCGACGTCGTCGGCGTCGTGACGTCGTTCGACGGCCTCGTGGCGCCCGGGGCGTCGGGCAGCATGGACCTCACGCTGCAGCTGCGCGAGCTCGACCGGTACACGCAGGCGCCCGTCACGGTCGCGGGGTACAGCCCCGTGCCGAACGGCGCCGTCGCGACGATCGCCGACCCGGGCGGTACCGACCAGGACGTCCGGCTCGCCCACGACGACGCGGACATGGTCCTGCAGGACGCCGGGATCGCGCTCGACGTCGGCAAGACGTTCGACCCGGCGCAGATCGTCGAGCCGGGTACCGGGCCCGTGACCATGACGCTCAGCGGACAGCCCCTCGGGCCGTCGCGCGCGGTCGAGATGGTGCTCGTCGACGACGATCCCCGGTTCTGGAACCAGTACGACTTCGACGCGTTCGCGGGAGCGGCCCTCACCGCGCCGATCCAGCAGGTGCGTGTCGACGCGTTCACGGGTGGGACCTTCACCGCAGGACCGGGTGGTGTCGTGGTGTCGGGCGGCTCGTGGGTCCTGGGCGACGAGTCGGCGACGTTCGCCCTGCCCGACGGGGTGGCGCCGGCCGACGTGCAGGGTCTGCGGTTCACGTTCAGCAGGACCGACGGGTCGATCTGGGAGAACCCCGCGACGCCGGTCCAGACCGTCCCGATCTCGGTCGAGCGCCGGGCGCAGATGCGCACCGGAGGGCCGGTCCTGACGGATCTCGCCGCCAACGCGCCGGCCCCCGGCGAGACGGCGCCCGGTGTCGCGAGCAACACCGTCGACGGCACCGTCACAGGGGCCGACCTCGTCGTCGACCCCGAGAGCGGTGAGACGGTGCCCGTCTCGTCGACCGACGACGAGACCGCGGAGCTCGTCTACGCGCACGCGACCAACGGGGTGCAGGTGGTCAAGACGTTCGACCGCGTCGTCTCCGGGGGTACTCAGGCACCCGACGCGACCTTCCCGATGAGCATCGCCGTGACCAACACCGGCAACCGTGCGATCAGCGAGCTCGTGGTCGAGGATGCCCCGATGCCGTCGGACACCCAGGGGGCGCAGCTCCGGCTGGCGGCCACGGCCGACCCGTTCTCGTACCTGCTCACGGGGCCGCCGTTGGCCCCCGCCGAGGGCGACCCGCTCCCCGTCGATCCCGCCGACGTGACGGTCACCCAGACCGGGGACCTCCTCGGGCTCCGGTTCAGCTTTCCCGACGGGACCGTGCTCGGCGTCGGGCAGACCTACACGATCACGGTCCTCGTGCGGTTCCGGGTGGGCCTGGCGCCGCTGACCCTCGTGGAGAACACCGCGGGGGCCACGGCGGACCGGCCGTGGGACCAGTGCCAGACCCGGCTCGACGCGCAGACGGGAGCGTGCGAGGCGGACGCCGACGTCACACCCGTCCCGGCGGGGGTCCTCGCGCAGTCCAAGCTCGTGCGCGCGACGGACGACGACGCGCTCGACGTCATCGTGGACCCGGCCTACACCGGCCCTCCCGTCGTGTGCACGCCCTTCCCGACCGGCCTCTACGCGTACCCGTGCACCCCTGTCATCGCGCCGGGGCACGCGCAGACGTGGCACATCCGCATCGACAACGTCGGGAACCTGCCGATGGACAAGGTCGTGGTGTACGACCGCCTGCCGGCGGTCGGGGACACGGGATCCTCGTCCTCGTCCTCGAGGGGCTCGCAGTGGACCCCGATCCTGACGGTCGACCCGCCCCCCGAGCTCGTCAACGCCCCCGAGGGAAGCGTGGGCTCGGTCTACTACACGACGTCGGACGACTACTGCATGGACGACCTCACCGACCCCATGGCCGAGCCGGTCTGTCCCACCGACGACCCTGCGACGGGCTGGGTGCAGCTCGACGGCTCCGAGGACGCCGCGCTGCTCGCGACGGTCAGGGCGCTGAAGTTCGTCGTCCAGTTCCCCGCGGGCGACGAGTTCCAGCCGGGGGAGTACATCGCGATCGAGGGGACGACCCTGACCCCGGCCGTCCCTCCGGACGCAGGCGACCGGTCGATTGCCTGGAACTCGGCTGCGGCGTCCGCCGTCGTGGTCTCCCCGCAGGGCGACCTGAACCTCCTGCCGACCGAGGGCACCAAGGTGGGGGTCGCGACCGCGACGGGTTCTCTCCAGGTGATCAAGCGGGTCGTCGGAGCGGGGGCCGTCAACGCCCCCGACACGTTCGACCTCTTCGTCCAGTGCACCTCGGCGCCCGGGACCCCCGTCGAGACCGTGCTGGACCCGATACCGATCACCGTGACCCGCAACACCCCGGTCACGGTGCCCAACCTGCCGTTCGGTGCCGTGTGCACCATCACGGAGGACGGCTCGAACGGTCAGACCGAGCTCATCGTCGGGACCGTGACGATCGGCGAGACACCGACCGTGAACACGATCACGGCGGTCAACCGCTACGACCTGGCGAGCATCGAGGTGTCCAAGGACGTCGTGACGGACGCCGTCGACCAGGACGGGCAGCCGGTCCCCTTCGGCCCGTTCGAGGTCACGGTCGACTGCACCTTCCTCGGCGAGCCGGTCTACGCGACCGGGTACGGCCCCGACGACCCGATGGTGGTCGAGATCGAGGACGACCAGACGGTCGAGCTCGACGGGCTGCCCGTCGGTGCCGTCTGCACGGTCGAGGAGACCGGGACGGGCAACGCCTCGTCGGTCACGATCACGGTGACGCAGCAGGCGGCTCCGCCCGTCACCACGCCCGGGGCGTCCACGACGCTCACGCTGGGCGCCGACACCGACGAGGGCGTGAGCACGAACGACGTCGTGCTCACCAACACCTACGACGTCGGGGGGCTCGACCTCCGCAAGGTCGTCGACGGCCAGGGTGCGCCCACCTACGGGGCCGGGCCGTTCACCCTCGCGGTGCGCTGCACGTTCGACGACGACGGCGCGGGGCCGGGCGCGCCGCGCGTCGTCTACGACGACACGGTCGTCCTCGGCGCGGGGGCGCCGCTCGAGGCGCAGATCGACGACCTGCCCGCGGGCGCGGTCTGCGACGTGACCGAGCCCGACGACGGCGGCGCCACGTCGACGTCGATAGCCCCCAGCCCGGTGACGGTGGTCGCGGGGGCCTCGGTGACGGTCACGGCGACCAACACGTTCGACGTCGGGGCGATCACGGTGGACAAGGTCGTGGACGGTGAGGGGGCCGATCTCTACGGGGCCGGGCCGTTCACCGTGACGCTCGCGTGCACGGTCGACGGCGAGCCGCTCACCGTCCCCGGTGGTCCCACGCGCGAGCTCGTGCCGGGGACACCCGTCGTCTACGACGACCTGCCCGTCGGAGCGAGGTGCACGGTCGCCGAGACCGAGGACGGCGGGGCGACGTCGTCGACCATGACCGTCACGGTCGCCGGCGGGGGACCCGTCGAGACCGACGGCCCGACGGCCGACGTCGTCGTGACCCCCGTCGACGACGAGGGGGCGCCCACCACGGTGGGCGTCGTGGCGACGAACACGTTCGACCTCGGGTCGCTCGTGGTCGACAAGGTCGTGGACGGCGACGGTGCCACGCTCTACGGCGCCGGTCCGTTCGAGGTGTCGCTCGCGTGCACCCTCGACGGCCGGCCGGTCGACATCCCGGGCGGTGCCGCACGCGAGCTCGAGCCCGGGGCCCCCGTGACGTACGACGGCCTGCCCGTGGGCGCGCAGTGCGAGATCACCGAGACCGCGACGGGCGGCGCGACCACCACGTCCGTCTCCGCCGTCGGGGAGGGCGAGCCGGGAGCCGTCGTCGTCCCGGCAGGTGGCCCCGGGAGCGTGACCGTGACCAACACGTTCGACGTCGGCGAGGTCCGCGTGGTCAAGACGCTGGCCGGGGCCGACGCCGCCGAGCACCGGGGCGACGTCTTCACCGTCTCGCTCGCGTGCACCCAGGACGTCGACGGTGACACGGTCGACGTCGTGATTCCCGGTGGTCCGACGCGCACCCTCTCGGGCGCGGGCGACTGGGTCGCGGTGTACTCGGACCTGCCTCAGGGAGCGACGTGCGTCGTGACCGAGACGGACGCGGGCGGCGCGGACACCGTGCAGGTCGTCGTCGACGGCGAGAGCACGCTGACGGACCCCTCGACGGCCGTCCCGGAGTCGGTCGAGTTCGCGCTCCCCGTGGGGCCGGACGTCTGCGAGCCCGTCGAGGTCGTCAACACGTGGTCCCCGACGAGCGGCGGCATGGGCGGCGGGACGGCGCTGCACAGCGCGTTGACCACGGCCCTGTCACCGGCCGAGGTGGCGGTCGCCGCCGGCTGCGACGGCGCGACACCGGCCCTGCCCGGGACCGGCGCCGACCTCGTCCGGGCGGGGGCCCTCGCGGCGATCCTGCTCGTGCTCGGGGCGACGGTGCTGGTGCTGGTGCGTCGCCGAGAGGCCTGAGCGGCTCTGGCCTCGTCCTCCGCGTCGCGTCCGGGGCGCGATGGTCGCCCGGGTGGCGAGTCGGGCCAGGTCGCCTAGGTTCGAAGGTGGTCAGGAAGTGGCCGACCGGAGCCAGGTGCACCGCGCCGCTCGACCTGGTCTCCCGTGGACCGACGCGCCGGAGGTCTGTTCCTTCGCCCGTGATCGTCGTGGGTCGGCTCGGTCGCGCCGATCACGAGGAGGATCTGCATGACCGACACCGAGACCCGCCAGGAGCCCGCTCCTGACGACCCCCGCAAGCCGGACTCGCCCACGGACCTGCCGGGGCGTTCGTGGAAGCACGTCGCCCGGACGACCGTCCGCCAGTTCTCGCGCGACCAGTGCCTCGACCTGGCGGCGGCCCTGACGTACTACGCCGTGCTCGCCTCGGCGCCGGCGCTCCTGGCCGTCGTCTCGCTCATCGGCCTGGTCGGGGACAGCGAGAAGATCGTGGCCCAGGTGCTGGACGTCGCGTCGTCGGTCGTCCCCGCCGACGCGATGGCGACGCTCGAACCGTTGGTCGAGCAGGTCGTCGGCGGCAGCGACCGGGCGGGGCTCGCGCTGGTCGTCGGTGTCGTCGTGGCGCTCTGGTCCGCCTCCGGGTACGTAGGCGCGTTCGGACGGTCGATGAACCGCATCTACGAGGTCGAGGAGGGGCGCCCGGTCTGGAAGCTCCGGCCCGTGATGCTCGTGGTGACCGCCGCGGTCGTGCTCATGGCCGCGCTCGTCGTGGTCGCGCTGGTGGTGTCCGGACCGGTCGCCCGGGCGATCGGGGACGCCGTCGGGCTGGGGTCGGTCGCGGTGACGACCTGGAACGTCGCAAAGTGGCCCGTGGTGCTGCTGCTGGTGATCCTCGTCGTGGCCGTGCTGTACCACTCGACGCCCAACGTGCGTCAGCCCCGGTTCCGCTGGCTGAGCGTGGGCGCGATCGTCGCGATCCTCGTCTGGATCCTCGCCTCGGTCGGCTTCGGCCTCTACGTGGCGACCTTCGCGTCCTACGACTCGACGTACGGCGCGCTCGGTGGCGTGATCGTCTTCCTGTTGTGGCTGTGGATCACCAACCTCGCCCTGCTCTTCGGTGCCGAGCTCGATGCGGAGCTCGAGCGGGCTCGTGAGCTGGAGGGCGGAATCGCGGCCGAGCAGACCCTCCAGCTCCCACCCCGGGACACGCGGGCGAGCGAGAAGCGTGCGCAGAAGCTCCAGGAGGACGTCGAGCGAGGCGCCGAGATCCGCAGGGCAGCGCAGCAGGAGACGAAGGAGGAGTCCACCGGTTCCCCGACGGTGCGGGACTGAACGTCGCGGCCGGGACCTCCCGGCCGGGACGTGGCACGACCATCCGACAGGACGACGCACGAGAGGACGAGGAACATGCGAGCACTGACCTGGCAGGGACGCGAGAAGGTCTCGGTCGAGGACGTCCCCGACCCGCGGATCGAGGAACCGACGGACGCGGTCGTCCGGGTCACGTCGACCGCGATCTGCGGCTCCGACCTGCACCTGTACTCGGTGCTGGGCATGTACCTCGACCCGGGTGACGTGCTGGGTCACGAGACCATGGGCGTCGTCGAGGAGGTCGGCGCGGACGCGACCCGGCTCAAGGTCGGCGACCGCGTCGTCGTGCCCTTCGGCATCGCGTGCGGGACGTGCTGGATGTGCACCCACGGACTGCAGTCGCAGTGCGAGACGACGCAGGTCCGGTCGCAGGGCAAGGGTGCGGCGCTCTTCGGCTACACCAAGTTGTACGGCCAGGTCCCGGGTGGGCAGGCGGAGTACCTGCGTGTGCCGCAGGCCCGCTACGGACCGGTCGTGGTGCCCGACGACGGGCCCGACGAGCGCTACCTCTACCTGTCCGACGTGCTCCCCACCGCGTGGCAGGCCGTCGAGTACGCGGCGGTGCCGCCCGGCGGGACGGTCGTCGTGGTCGGGCTCGGCCCGATCGGTCAGATGGCTGCGCGGGTCGCACGGCATCGTTGGGCGGGGCAGGTCGTCGGGCTCGACCTCGTGCCCGAGCGCCTGGAGATGGCCCGGCGGCACGGTGTCGAGGTCGTCGACCTGTCGGCGGTCGACGACGTCGTGGGCGCGGTCCGGGACCTGACCCAGGGGCGGGGCGCGGACGGGGTGATCGACGCCGTCGGGATGGAGGCCCACGGCTCACCGGGCGCCTCCCTGTTCCAGAAGGCGGCGGGGGTCCTGCCGGACACCGTCGCAGGGGCCATCAACGAGAAGGTGGGCGTCGACCGCCTGGCCGCGCTCCTCACCGCGATCTCGCTCGTCCGCCGCGGAGGCACCGTGTCGATCGCCGGCGTCTACGGCGGCGCCAAGGACCCGTTGCCGATGATGGACCTCTTCGACAGGCAGGTCACGCTCCGCATGGGACAGGCGAACGTCCGCCGGTGGATCGACGATCTGCTGCCCCTCGCCGCGGACCCCGCCGACCCGCTGGGCGTCCTCGACCTGCGGACCCACAGGCTGTCGCTCGAGGACGCGCCCCGCGGCTACGACCTCTTCCAGAAGAAGGAGGACGGGTGCATCAAGGTCGTCCTCGATCCCGCGGTGCGGACGTCGTCCGCCCCGGACTCCCCGGAGAACGGTCCCGTGCGATGACGACGTCGGTCGACACCCGCCTGCTCGCGATCTACCTCAACGACCACGTTGCCGGGGCCACCGTGGGGGTGCAGCGGATCCGGCGCATGGCGAAGGCGTACGAGGGCACGGTCGTCGGCGAGGCGATCAGCCCGCTCGTGGCCCAGCTCGAGGACGAGCGCGCCTGGCTGATCCGGTGCGTGCACCGCCTCGACATCCCCGTCCGGGCGTACAAGGTCGTCGGTGCCTCCCTTGCCGAGAGAGTCGGACGCCTCACGCTCAACGGGCACGTGAGCAGGACGTCGCCGCTGAGCGCACTGCTCGAGGTCGAGCTGCTCCGGGGCGCGGTCACCGGCAAGAAGAGCGGCTGGCAGACCCTCCAGGCGCAGGGCGCGGACCTGGGGCTCGACGCCGGGCTGGTCGCGGACCTCGACGGCCTCGTCGCCCAGGCCGATCAGCAGGTTCGCGTGCTCTCCGACCTCTTGGAGGTCCTGCACGCCAGGGTGTTCCGGCGTCGGTCGCCCGACGGGGGAGAGTAGCCGACCGGATCATGGTGTCGAGGGGGACGACCGGTCGCGCCTGGCGCGCCGCCGCGCGGTGATCCGCGCCGCCCATCGCTCCCAGGGCGGGCTGATCGACCAGTTCACGGCGAGCGTGTGCCAGGCCCAGCGGAACCGTCGGGCCAGAGCCTGCCGGGACTCGAACGTGCGTCCCGAGACCCCGACCACCAGCCGACCGTCGTAGCGCACCCGAGCGGTACTTCCGAGCTGGAGGCTCAGATCGGTGTCGTCGTGGACGTGCGGGTCGTCCCGGTGCACGAGAAGCCTGACGTCGCGCCACGCGTCGAAACGGATCGCCATGTTGGAGCCCCACAGGGGCACGTTGCCCGACGCGGCGTGCATCCCCCAGTAGTAGCAGCGCATGTAGAAGAACTGCGCGAGGCGAGCGCGGAGGGCAGGCAGGTCGTAGAACCGCCCGGAGCCGGTGAGCGCCGTCAGACCAGGGTCCCCCGCGAAGGCCTCGTGCACGCGCTCCAACCAGTCCGGCGGGGGCATAGTGTCCGCGTCGCAGCGCACGATGACACCGGACGCCACGGCGTCGTAGCCCGTCGAGGCCGCCGCCGGGATGCCGGGCGAGGGCTCAACGACCAGCCGGGCGCCCGCCCGCCGTGCCACGTCGGCGCTGTCGTCCGTCGAGGCGTTGTCGACCACCACCACCTCGTGGGGTGGCCGGCCCTGCCTGGCGACGGCCTCGAGGCAACGTTCCAGGTGCCGGGCGTCGTCCTTCACGGGGATGACGACGGTCAACGGCAACGCATCTGCCCGGGAGGCGGGGCTCATGACCCGCGCACCAGGAGGACACCGGCGGCGAAGGCCCCGATCCCCCCTGCCACGAGGTCGCCCAACGTGTCGAGGTAGCCCACGTTGATGGCAGGGTCCACGAACGTGGTGCCCGGCCACTCACCGACCTCCCACAGCAGGGCGAGCAGGACCCCGAGCGCCGTCGCCGTGACGACAGCGCCGAGCCGAGGGCGCGAGAGGCCGTCCACGACAGAGCGGGCGGGTCGGCCGCCCAGTCCGTCGAACAGGGGGCCGGGCGAGGGAAGCGCCCCCAGGAAGACGAGGACCGCGTACGCCAGGACCGTGAGCACGGCGGTCGCCACCAGGTGCACGGCGAGGTCGAGCCAGGAGAGCTGCGCGTAGAGGTCGAGCAGCGCGATCCAGGCGGCGGCGCTCAGGACGAGACCGACGAACGGATCGAGCGGCCCCTTGAGACCGACGGCCCGGGGGATCACCGCGCCCAGCAGGACGAGGGAGAGCAGGGCGGTCGCCACGAGCCCGTAGAGAAGGGTGCCCACCGGGATCGCGATCCCCGCGAGGATGCGCACGACGTCCCCCACGACGGTGGACACCGTGGAGCGTCGGTCGATCTCGCCGGTGGTCATCGAGCAAACGTAACGACCCCCGTGGTGTCCCGCTCAGCGGCCGGGGCACGGGAGGTCGCGAGTGGGGTGTGCCCGTGCGAGCCTGCCGGGATGCCCGACACGACCGCCACGTCCACGTCCACGCCACTGAACCGCACGGTCGGGGGACGACTGCTCTACGTCTTCATCCTGGGTGACGTGCTCGGTGCGGGGGTCTACGCCCTGGTCGGTGAGATGGCCGGGAAGGTGGGTGGCGCCGTCTGGCTGCCGCTGCTGGTCGCGCTCGGGCTGTCGCTGCTGACCGCGGGATCCTACGCCGAGCTCGTCACGAAGTACCCCGCGGCCGGGGGTGCCGCGGTGTTCGCCGAGCGAGCCTTCAAGGTGCCCCTCGTGTCGTTCCTCGTGGGGTTCTGCATGCTCGCCGCAGGAGTCACGAGCGCAGCCGGCCTGTCCCTCGCGTTCGCCGGTGACTACTTCGGGTCGTTCGTCGACCTTCCTGTCGTGCCGGTCGCGCTCGTCTTCCTCCTCCTCGTCGCGGCGCTCAACGCGCGCGGCATCCAGGAGTCGTTGCGGGCGAACGTGGCGATGACCGCGATCGAGCTCTCCGGGCTCCTCCTGATCGTGGTGCTCGCGGCCGTCGTCCTCACCCGGGGCGACGCGTCGCCGGGCCGGGCCCTCGAGTTCACCGAGGGCACCACCCCGGCGCTCGCGGTCCTCTCGGCCTCGCTCATCGCGTACTACTCGTTCGTCGGCTTCGAGACCTCGGCCAACCTGGCCGAGGAGGTCAAGGACGTCCGTCGGGTCTACCCCCGGGCGCTCTTCGGCGCACTGATCACCGCGGGCGTCGTCTACGTCGCCGTCGGTGTGGCCGCCGTCGCGGTGGCGCCCCCCGAGCAGCTCGCGAGCTCTACCGGGCCGTTGCTCGAGGTCGTCAGGGTCGCCGACGTCGTGCCGGAGCGCGTCTTCGCCGTGGTGGCGCTCGTCGCGGTCGCGAACGGCGCCCTGCTGACCATGATCATGGCGAGCCGCCTCACCTACGGCATGGCGCGGCAGGGGCTGCTGCCTGCGGGGCTGGCCCGGGTGCTCCCCGGCCGCCGGACCCCGTGGGTCGCGATCGTCGCGACGACCGTCGTCGCGACGGGGCTCGTCTTCACGGGAGACCTGGGTGCGCTCGCGGAGACCGTGGTGCTCCTGCTCCTCGTGGTGTTCATCAGCACCAACGTCGCGGTCCTGGTCCTGCGCAAGGACACCGTGCAGGAGGACCACTTCCGCGTCGCGACGATCGTGCCGGTGCTCGGGACGGCGAGCTGCGTCCTGCTCCTGACGCAGCAGGCCGGGCAGACCTGGCTCCGCGCGGGGGCTCTCGTCCTGGTGGGCGTCGCGCTCTACCTGGTCACGCGGTTCGCCCGCCGTCGGACGGCCGTGCAGACCAGCGGTGACCGATGACCGGTCGGGCTCCCCAGATGCCAGTGGGCGAGGAGGGGCGCACGGTGGTTGGCCACATCGGTTTCACCGAGGAGGCATGAGATGTATCTGCACGTGCAGCGACTGATCAACGACATCGTGGCCGACGAGCCGGATCCCGCAGCGGCGAACGCGCTCCAGGAAGGGTTGGGAGGGCAGTTCGGGGAGATGCGCACGATGATGCAGTACCTCTTCCAGAGCATCAACTTCCGGGGGCCCACGGGCAAGCCCTACCGGGACCTGCTCCAGGGGATCGGGACCGAGGAGATCAGCCACGTCGAGCTGATCGGCACGACCATCGCCCGTCTGCTCGACGGTTCGCCCCGGTACAACGGGAAGAAGACCGACCCCCTGGACACCCCGGGCGCGGGCGGCAAGACCCCGCTCGACCTCGCGCTGGGGGCGGGCAACATCCACCACTACCTCGTCGCGGCCCAGGGGGCGCTGCCCGTGGACGCGGCGGGCAACCCGTGGAGCGGCAGCTACGTCTACAACTCCGGGAACCTCGTGCTGGACCTGCTGTACAACCTGATGCTCGAGTCGACCGGACGCCTGCAGAAGTGTCGGATCTACGAGATGACGGACAACAAGACCGCGCGCTCGACCATCGCCTACCTGATCGTGCGCGACCAGGCGCACGAGAACGCCTACGCCAAGGCGCTCGAGACCCTCGGTGTGGACTGGGGCAAGGTCCTGCCGATCCCCAAGACGAACGCGGAGAAGTTCCCCGAGGTCAAGAAGCTCGTCGACCTGGGCCTGCAGTCCAAGCAGTACACGTTTGACCTCGAGGGGGCCTCCGAAGCCGGGCGCATCTTCCAGGGCATGTCGCCCTCGAACGACGGGACCGAGCTCGACGGGACCGAGCAGGCCCCGCCCGGTGTCCCGTCGACCATCGCCGCGGAACGTTACGAGGAGTTCTCCCCGGGCCTCGACCCTGACCTGCTGGCCCTCGTCCAGGCGACCGCGGACCTCGAGATGGCCGACGCCGCCGACCCGCTGTTCGCGCCGACGAGCAAGGCCTAGCGCGGTCCGTGCACGCACCGACCCGCGTTGGCAGAACCCTCCGGTGCGTGTGCGGAGGGCCTCAGCCGGCGCTCACCGACCGGACGAGGTCCTCACGCAGGTGCCGCGCGTACCCCCCGGGGGTGCGCCCGGTCGAGCGGCCCGAGGTGAGGACGCAGGCCGTCGGAGGCCACGATGCGCGCGCCCGCACCCCGGGCGCGTGCCACGAGGTCGACGTCCTCGTGCTCGGCGACCCTCGGGAAGCCGCCTGCGGCGAGGTAGAGGTCGCCGCGGACCCCGAGGTTCGCGCCGTGCACGTGCCCGTTCACGTGCCCGGCGGGGTGCGTCACGACCCAGGCCGTGCGCTGGGCGGCCGAGAGGTCGGCGAAGTCGGGGCGTACCGTGCCGATCACCAGGTCCGCTCCCGCCTCGGCGGTCGCGACCTGGTGCGTGAGCCAGTGCGGCGGGACCTGCGAGTCGGCGTCGGTGCTCGCGATCCACAGCCGTGACGGGCGGACCCTGCCGAGCAGCGGGGTCGCCGTCTCGACCCCGGCGGCTCTGGCCGCACCGACCCGCCGGTATCCGGTCTCGAGCACGGTGAACGAGGACGGACGGGCGAGCGCGGCCGAACCGTCGGTGCAGCCGTCGAGGACGATCACGACCTCGACCCGCACGGCCGGCCGCTCGCCCCGGACCCGTGCTACGGCCACGTCGAGCGCGGCCAGGCAGCGGGGGAGGAGCTCCTCCTCGTCGTTCACGGGCACGACGACGGCCAGTCGCGTCACGCGGTCGGGTGCGCTCATGCCAGCCCCGCCTGGGCGGCGACCGAGCGTGCCGGTGGTCGGACGAAGACCTCCAGGACGAAGTCCTCCTCGAGGTGGTGCACGAGGCGCACGAGCTCGGCGCGCGCGGCGAGGGCTGCATGGACGTCGTCGCCCCGCAGCGGGTACTCGGGTACCGGGTGCCGCCAGTGGCACGCGACCAGGACGCCGTCCGCGGTGAGGGACCCGACCGCGCGGGAGATCGCGGTCTCCAGGTCGCTCGCGCCGTAGTAGTACCCGACCTCGGAGAGCACCACGAGGTCGAAGTCCCCCTCGGGCCACTCCGCAGGCGTCTGGAGACGTAGGAGCTCGATGTCGTCACCGAGGCGCTCACGGGCGGCTGCAAGCGCGTCCGCGGCGACGTCGACCCCCACGACGCGGTCGCAGCGGGTCGCGAGCTCCGCGGTCAGGACACCGGTCGAGCAGCCGATCTCCAGGCCCGCGCGAAAGCGCTGGCGGGGCAACGACGCGAGCGTCACCGCACGCTTGCGCTCCTCGTACCAGCGGGTCTCGAAGCCCCACGGGTCGGACCGGCCGCGGTAGAACGCGTCGAAGAAGCCGGCCGGCAGGCTCTCGGAGGACGCCGATCCCGCCCCCGGTCCGTGCCCCGACCCCGGTGCGGGCCCAGCCGCCGGGGACGGTGCGGGCTGGGCCGGCGACGGGCACGCTGCCTCGACGAAGACCTCGATGTCGCGGTCGGCGTGCCGCAGCATCTCCGGCCCGACGGTCGCCGCGTCCCTCGGGTCCGGGGACAGCGGCTCGACCTGGGACCGGTGCGCGGCCAGCGCAAGCCTCTTGGCTGCTCGCTCCTGCGGCGTGAGCATGAGCGCCCGCATGTCCTCGGTGGCGGTCCGGTCGCTCGGGTCGCCCCAGTGCCACCACCAGATCGGGTACTCCAGGAGCCGTGCGCCCTGCTCGCCGGCGACCGCGGCCGCGACCTCGCCGGCGACGCGGTGGTCACGGTGGCCGTCGCCCCGCCACGGGGCGCACAGCACCACGGAACCCCTCTCGCGGTGTCCGGGCTCGTCCTCCGTCACCGCAGTCAGGACCGCGCACAGCCGCCGGTGCAAGGCGCCGCCGCGCTCCCGCAGCCCTCCGTCCGGGAGCCCCAGGAAGAGCACGACGGCACCGGGGGCCACCACGTCGACCGCGTCTACGAGCTCGCGACGTCGCAGGGCCGCGAGCCGCGCGGGCGTGAGGGTGGGGGAGTCGGGGTGCGAGGCCTCGCCGTCGGTCGCGACGACGACCGTGACGGGCGTGCCCCGGCGGGCGAGCCGTGCCAGGAGGCCGCCGACCCCCAGGGACTCGTCGTCGGGGTGGGCGGCGAGGACGACGAGGTGGGAGACGCCGTCGGGAAGGTCGAGGGGCGCCAACCGGTCGAGGAGGCCGGCGGCCCTCCATGCGTCTTCGGTGGTACCCGGGTCTCGATGGTCGAACGTCACCACGGAGCGGCCCCGCGGGCCACGAGGTCACGGCCCAGGGAGGCGTCGTCACGCTCGGCGTGGTGCTGGCGTACGTAGAGCTGCAGGTCGGCGAGGCGACGCGCATATGCCTCGTCGGCCGTCATCGGTCCTGGACCCAGGGCCCGCGAGCAGCGTTGCACGGTCTCCTCGACCGCACGCGCGACGGCGCCCCGCACCCGGCGTGCGAGCACCCCTGGGGCGACAACCTCGGCCTCCGTGGTTCCGTCCACGGCCCGGCTCGCCTCGACGAGCGTCGTCCGTGCGCTGGTCAGCGCGATGTCGACCGCTCCCAGGTGGGCGAGCGTGAGCTGGTCGGGCTCGCGACGTGTGGTCGCCGCATACAGCTCACGGGCGAGGCCCACGGCACCGCCCCACCAGCAGGCTGCGACACCGATGCCGCCCCAGGCGAAACCGGGGCGGTCGAGGTACCAGCCGGGAGACCCGACCGGGACGGCCGCGGCGCGGTCGAAGCGCACGGGAGCGCTGACGATCTCCGGGAACCCGCGCGCGACCCACGGGCCGTCGTCGGGCCGGACGCCGGGCGCCCGGAGGTCGACGGCGAACAACCGTCGACCGTCCACGGTCCACGCGGTCACCAGTGCGTGCGAGAGCGTCGCGGCGAGCGAGCACCACGGCTTGACTCCCGTGAGCTGCCAGCCGTCCTCGCTCTCCTCAGCCTCCAGGCGTACGCCCGGACCTTCAGCGGCGAAGACGCCCCAGGTGCTGGTCTCGTCGGCGTCGATCGACAGCAGGTCCACCTCGTCCGGGACCTGTCCCAGGATGGCGCGTGCGTCGAGGTGCGGCTCGAGGACCCGAGAGACCCCGACGTCGGCCGCGGCGGTCGAGGCGAGCAGCTCCCACAGCTCGAGCGTCCTGCCGGTGCCGGGGGCCGGCACGGTGCGGCCGATCTCGGCGGCCCAGGACAGGGCCGCGACGACGTCGCCGCTCATCGTCGGTACGGACGCGACGGTGGTCCTGAGCGGCTGGGAGCGCGAGTCCTCGTACCGTGACGGGTCGAGGACGGCGGGCTCGGGCGCAAGGACGGTGGTGGTGCGCGGATCGGTCACGACGGCTCCAGTGGTCGAGCGGGGGTTTCCGCACACTAGGCGCGGTCCGAGAGCCTCGCACGCGGCGGGCACGCTCGTGGGGGAGGACGACCACCTTGGGAGGCGGCGTCAGGGAAGGGCCGGCACGCACGGTCTCGTCGTCGCCCGGTTCACTCGTGCTCTCGCGCTGCGCGGCTGCTGCCCGTCGAGGTACGGGCCGACTCGAAGAACAGGTCGAGGTCGTCGGCCGTGGGAGCAGCGGTCCCGGCGCCTTCCGAGAGAGTCGTCATGAGCCGGCGAGCGAGGTGCCGGATCGACTCGTTGGTGACGTTCGAGTGGTGGCGCAGGAGATCGAAGGCCTCGTTCTCGGTCATGCCGTACACGGTCATCACCGCGCCCTTGGCCTGCTCGATCACGGCTCTGCTCTGTGCGGACGACTGGATGGCCGCCGTCGCCTCGCGCTGGGAGAGCTCGCGCTGTGTGATCGTGAGGTCGACGAAGTACCCGGAGACCTGTGCGACCTCGTCCGACCCGGGCTCCTTGCGTGCGCGGCCCACGACCCCGAGGGTCCGGGTGTGGCCGTGCGCGTCGATGATGCGGTGCACGCACGCGAACGGCTCACCTGTCGAGCAGGCGTTCGCGAGGACCGCTTGGACGCGCGCACGATCGTCGGGATGCTTGTGGGCGAGCATCAGCGCGGTGGTCGGGACCACCTCGCCCGGCGTGAAGCCGTGCATCTCGTAGAGGCCGTCCGACCACCACCAGGTCCCCGTGCGGACGGTCAGGACGAACTGGCCGACGGGTTGGGGCGTCCCGGCGAGAAGGACTTCCATGAGGTCTGCGTCAAGAGGGCGATCCAGGTCGTACGAGGTCGTCATCTCAGCTCCAAGGGGCAAGGAAGGTCAGGGCCTACTTCCAGACTCCTGACCGGAGGGTAGCGCCGGAGGCCGACCCGGGGACTGCGGTTCGCGGCCCGCGAACGGCTGGGCGCTCTCGGCGGCCCGACGCTACGACCTGCACGCGGCGGAGGGGCGCCATGCCGCGCGGCGCGTACCCGAGGTGTGGCTGGACGGCTCGGACGGGCCGTCCGGCGACGGTGCGGTGGGGGCCTAGGAGAGGTCGTCCGTGACGTTCGAGACGTCGGTGATCGCGATGTCGACGGCGACGACGTGCGCGGCGGGAGCTAGCTCGCCGAGCACCGAGCGCAGGCTCGTGCCGGCGGCGAGCCGGACGGTGCTCGCCAAGGGGAGCAGAGGCTCGTCGAACGCTGCGAGGATCTCGATCGTGACGATCACGAGCCGGTCCTGGTCGTCGGTCGAGCAGGTGATCGTGAGCGGGGAGGCGCCCGGTACTGCGGCGACGGCGTCACGGAGGGCGGCGGTCACGACGTCGGCGGCGACGAGGTAGTCGACGGTGCCCGAGGGTGCCTCGGTCCGCCCTCGGACAGGGGCCGACGGGCGGAAGGCCGAGAGGGCTCTGAGCAGGGCGTTCTCACGCACCAGGGTCCACCCCTGGTCGGTGTGGCGTCGCAGGGCCTGGGTCGCGCGGTCGAGGACGGCGTCGTCGGTCATCGCCATCCCTCCATCCTCTCGGCCAGCGTCGCGCGAGCCCGGTGGAGCATCCCGCGCACGGTGTCGCGCGTCGTGCCGAGGATGTCGGCGATCTCGGCGTAGTGCAGCCCTTCGACCTCGCGCAGCAGCCAGCACGACCTCTGCAACGGTGGCAGACCGAGCAGGGCGATGTCGAGGGCCTCGACGAGCGCAGCATCCACGGCGTCCTGGTCGGGTGGGCGGGACGCGGACTCGACGAGCTCGTCCGGCAGGGCGACGGGGAGGCGCGCCGCGCGTCCTCGGTGGCGGTACGCCTGCCGTGTCGCGATCCCGAAGAGCCACGTGCGCGGCGTGGACTCGCCCCGGAACCCGGGAAACCCGGTCCATGCCGCGACCAGGGTGTCCTGCAGACAGTCGGCTGCGACCTCCGGATCGTGGACCATGCGCAGGACGTACCGGTACAACGCCGGGCCGTGCCGGTCGACGAGCTCGGTGAACGCCTCGCGATCGCGCAGGGCCGCCCGGCGCGCGAGCGACAGGTCGGAGACCGCCCCCGCGTCGTCACCGGTGCCGACTGCTTCCACCTGCTCGACGATAGCTTCCTGGGAAGCGCTCGCCATCGGCGACAACTACTGTGATCTAGATCACATATTTCTGCCGTGACGTTCCTGCAGCGGAGCGGCACCCACTGGAGAACGTCGAGGACCGCCCGGCCTCCTGGGTGGTCGACCCGAGCACGACGAGGAGCGAACGATGAGCGAGCAGAGCACATCCACCACGGGAGCCTCGGCTCCTGGCACGGCCTCACGTCCCGGGGATGCCGGACAGGCGCGCCCGCAGCGCGAGACGGTCGACCGTCCCTCGGCGCTCGCCTCCGAGCACGGCAGCACCACGATCGCCGACCAGGTCGTCGCGAAGATCGCTGGGCTCGCGACACGCAACGTCCAGGGCGTCTACGCCGTCGGCGGGGGAGCGGCGCGGGCGTTCGGCGCCATCCGCGAGTACATCCCGGGCAGCGGCAGCGACACCACCTCCGGTGTCCACGTCGAGGTCGGCGAACGCCAGGCCGCCGTCGACCTCGATCTCGTCGCGGACTACGGCGTCTCGATCGCGGACCTCGCCCAGGCGGTCCGCCGGAGCGTCATCACGTCGATCGAGCGCATGACCGGGCTCGAGGTGACCGAGGTCAACATCGACGTCAACGACGTCCACCTGCCCGGTGACGACGCCGACCCTGGCCCCGACCGGCGTGGCCAGCGCGACCAGTCCTCCGGCAGCGGTGAGGGCGAGGACGGTGGCGGGCGGGTCCGATGACCACGTTCGTGCCCGAGTCGTCCGACCCCGGGCTCACGGGCCAGGGCGACGACGGCGCCGTCCCCACCCCGCTCGACGTCGCCGAGTCGTTCGAGCACGCTCACGAGGGAGCGGCGGCGGGTGGGCCCCCCGGCCCGGCGCCCGCCCGGTCGGCCCCCGTCGGCGCGCACGACCGACCCGTCCGTGGGGACACCGCCGGCGCACCAGTCCAGGACGAGGTGGCCGACCGGGTGGTCGCCACCGTGCTCGCCGTGCCTGGCGTCGTGCGGCTGCACGCCGGGGTCCTCGGGGAGGTCGCGACCTACCTGCCCGGCCGCGCCGTGACCGGGGTGCGTCTCCGTCCCGCCGAGACCGAGGTTCACCTGGTCGTCTCGGTCGCCCGCCCGATCCCCGAGGTGGCTCGAGACGTCCACGAGGCCGTGCGCGCGCTGGTCCCAGGGCCCGTGCGCGTGTTCGTCGAGGACGTCGAGTCCCCGCCCTCATCACCGCCCGCCCCTGAGCGGGCACCGTCCTAGGAGAGCCCATGTCTGTGTCAACGACCGGTCTGTTCACCGGCCTCCTGCTGGCCATCGCCGCGATCCTCGGGGGATTCTGGGGGTTTCTTCTCGCCGTCGTCCTCGGCGGTGCCGGATGGCTCGTCGCGGCCCAGGTCGAAGGGCGCATCGACCTCGGTGCCGCCTTCCGCGGTCGCCGCCATGTCTGAGAGGCCCCCGCTCCTGGCCATGGACGACGAGCGCTCACCCGCGTCCGTGGGCGATCGCTCCGACGGCTCGGAGCGCGGCGTCCTCCGCGTCGCGGACAAGGTGGTCGACAAGGTGGCCCGCGCCGCCGTGCTCGGTGTCGCCGGTGTCGCGCCGGACGTGGCCACGACAGGAACGGTCGGACGAGCGCTGGGCCGGGCCTACCCGCACATCACCTGTTCCCGCGCGGGCGACCGCGCTCGTGTCCAGCTCGAGATCGCGCTCGTGTGGCCTGCCCCGGCCGCGATGGTCGCCCGCCAGGTCTGCGAGGCAGTGACCGAACAGCTCCGGACCCTCACGGGGGTGCACGTGGACGAGGTCCGCGCGACCGTCGCACGCATCGTGGACCCCTCGGACGTCCTCGGGGCCACCGGAACGACCAAGGAGCGACGAGTCCGATGAGCGCAACCACGGCATCTCCCGCCCGGCCCGTCCCCGCCCCGGCCAGGTCGCCCCGGGCGGCGCTCGTCCTGACCTCGTGGGCGTTCGTCCTGGCGATCGTGCTCCTGGCCGTCGCGGTGCTCGCCGGTCAGGCCGCGTACGTGGCGGCGCGGGGGCAGGGCACGAGCTGGTTCGAGTCCCTCACGGACGCCCTCGACGGGCTCGAGCCCGAGACCTGGGTCGGCGTGGTCGGAGTCCTCGTCGCCCTGGTCGGACTCTGGTTGCTCTGGCAGGCCGTCCGTCCCCGGCCCCGCACGACCCTGCGAGTGGTGGCGAGCAGCGGGATACATCTGCGTTCTGCCGATGTCGCGCGCTGGGTGAACGCCACGGCTGGCGACGTGCCGGGGGTCCTCGACACGAGCACGTCGGTGACCCGGCGCTCGGTGCGCGTCACCGTCCGCACGACCGGCTCCCCGGACATCCTCTCCGAGGTCCGAGAGGAGGTCGCTCGTCAGCTCTCGGCGCTCGAGCAACCACCGAGCCTGTCGGTCCGACCGAGCGAAGGGCGACGACCATGAACCGCACCGTCCTGAGGCTCGATCGTGCGCTCCTCGCCGTGGCCGGCCTCGTGCTGGTCGTCGTCGGCGTCGCCGCGCTGCTGTGGACCACGGGCACCCTGGCCGAGTACGTCGACGGCGTCCCCGACGCCCTCGACACGTCAGGCGCGACCACTGCCGCCTCCCAGACGTGGTGGCCCTACGCGACCGGCGCCGTCGCGCTGCTCCTGGCGATCGTGGCGGTGTGGTGGATGCTCGCGCACCTCCCCGCGCGCACGGTGCCCGAGCAGGACCTGCCCGGCTCGAGCCGCACCATGCGCCTGCGCATCGACCGGGGTGCGGTCGCCGACGCGACCGCGCGCGCGGCCCAGCAGATCCCGTCGGTCCGCAGAGCGTCGGCGACCCTGCGCGACGAGGGGTCCGAGCTCGTCCTCAGTCTGCTCGTCACGGTCGATCCCGCGACCGACCTGCCCGCCGCCGCCACCCGGCTCGACGACGTCCTCGCAGATGCCGCGACGGTCCTTCCCGACGAGAGACTCCGGTCCCGCACGACCGTCAGGATGAGGACGAGCCGCCGCTCCGACCGGGCATCCCGCGTCGAGTAGCGTGGGGTGCGTGCGCGGCGTGCCTCCGGTCGGTGAGGCACCCGGCGTCCGACGCCTAGGTGGCCGACCCGGCGTGCGCCGTGCGACGACCGACCGCGACGACCGCGACGTCGTCCTCGCGGCCCGCGTCGTCGAAGGCGGAGACGAGTCGTTCGCACATCGTCGCCGGGTCGACCCCCGCGTTCTCGGCGGTCAGCAGGGTCAACCGGTCGAGGGCGTCAGACAGGGAGGCCCCTCGACGCTCGACCAACCCGTCGGTCACGAGCACGAGGAGGTCGCCGTGCTGCAGCACGTCCTGGTGCACGGGCCGACCGTCCGGGTTCGGCAGGCCGAGGAGGCGTGAGCCTTCCTTCACCTGGAGCACCGTGCCGTCCGCACGGACGACGAGAGCGGGCAGGTGGCCGGCGTCGGTGATCTCCACGGCACCCGTCCGTGGGTCGATCACGCACACGCACACGGTTGCGTACTCGGGGTGGTCGGAGCGCAGCGCATCGTTCAGGAGGTTCAACGCGTGCTGGGCGTCATGACCTTCTCGGAGATAGGCGCGCAGCGTGACGCGCACCTCTGCCATCACCGTCGCTGCGCGGAGCGAGTGGCCCTGGACGTCACCGATGACGACGGCGACCCGACCGTCCGGGAGGTCGAACGCGTCGTAGAAGTCCCCACCCACGTCGAGTCGTGCGTCGGACGCCTCGTACCTGGCTGCCACCTCGAGGCCGCTCACCTGCAGGCTCGACGGCAGCAGAGCACGCTGGAGAGCGACGGCGATGCGCTGCTCCTCCGCGAACGTCCTCAGGTTCGAGAGCGCGACGGTCGCGGCCTCGGCGAATCGTCCGACGGCTGCCTGCTCCTCGTCCGTGAGGCTCCTGTCGCTGTCCACGACCTGGATCCCGAGACCGCCGACGAGGGCACCGCTGCTGTCGACGAGCCACATGGTCCACCACTGCGACGGGCCGATCCCGGCCTCCATCAGCAGGGGGAGCCACGGAGCCGGGACCTCGTCCGCTCCGAACACGGCCGGGTTGGCGTCGCCGGGGGCGAGGACGGCCGACGGCCCCCGGCCACGGACGAGCGCGGAACCTTCCGTCACGCAGACCGAGCGCAGCACGAGCCCGGCATCGGCGACCACCATCGCGACCACGGCCCGGCCGAGGACGGCACAGGCACCGCGGGCGGTGTGGTCCACGACGGCCTCGTACGAACGGGCCTCGTGCAGGGGGACGAGGGCGTTGGTGAGCGCTTCGAGACGGCGAGCGGTGCGCCCCGCGCCTCGCTGGGCGTCGTGGCGTCGGCACAGGGCGCTGATGGTCGCGATGAACTCGTCCCGGTCGAGGGGCTCGGGCAGGTACGCGTCCGCGCCACCCTCCAGACCGGCGGTCCGGGAAGCGGCGTCGACGGCCGTCGCCGACACGTGCAGGACGGGGATGTGGGCGGTCGACGGCTCGGCCTTGAGCCTCCTGCAGACCTCACCACCGTGGATGTCCGGCAGGTTGACGTCGAGAACCATCGCGTCGATGTGCGGGTTCGCGCGGACGAGCGCCTCGGCACCGGTCGCCGCCTCGATCACCTCGAAGCCCGCACGACGGAGCCAGCTCGACATGATGTAGCGGTGCGCGGCGGTGTCGTCGACGACGAGCACTGTGTGGGGCGAGCTCACCGGGCCTCCTTGGCACGCCGCAGCGTCGCGACGAGGGTGTCACGGGAGATTCCCGCCTTGGGGAGGAAGAGCACACCGTCGAGGTCGTCCCGCACCGGCAAGGACGCGCTCGACATGAGCACGGTCCCGGTCGCCGGGTGCACCTCGCGGATCCTCGATCGGAGCGTCGGCCCGTCCGTTCCCGGGAGGCGTACGTCCAGGAGCGCGAGGTCCGCCGCGCCGTCGTGCAGCAGCGCCAGGGCGTGCGACGCGTCGTGCGCGACGCTGACGCGCTCGGCGTGGCCCTGGAGCATCGCGACGATGACCGAGGCGAACGCACGGTCGTCGTCCACGACGAGCACGTGCCCGAGGTCGCCGCCCAGAGGGACGACCTCGGCGCGCACGGGCCCGGACGACGCCTTGGACGGGAGCGAGGGCAGGCGGAGCGTGAACACGCTCCCGACGTCCGGCTGCGACGAGGCGACGAGCGTCCCACCGAGCGCCTCCGAGGTCCGCCGTGCGTACGGCAGCCCCAGACCTGTCCCGCGCACCGAGGGCTGCAGACGGTTCGGTACCTGGACGAACTCCTCGAAGACCGACTCGACGTGCTCCTCGGCGATCCCGAGACCGGTGTCACGGACGTCGAACCGCACCAGGTCGCCCTCGATCTCCGCGCGGAACTCGATGTGCCCCTCGTCCGTGAACTTCGCCGCGTTCGCCAAGAGGTTGCGCAGGACCCTCGCGGCGAGGCGCCGGTCCGTCGCCAGGACGAGGTCGGGCGGAGAGGAGGTCCTGAGCGTCACCCCGGGCCGAAGGAGAGGGAGGGTCGTCCCCTGCAGCTCGTCGAGCAGCTGGGCGACGTCGACCGGCGCCGGCTCGACGTCCTCGTGGCCGGCCTCTGCCCGTGCGAGGTCGAGCAGCTCGTCGACGAGCTGGAGCATCGTCGTGGCGCTCTCACGCAGGTAGGTCGCCTGCTGTGCCTGGTCCGCGTCGAGGTGGGAGTCGGCGAGCAGCGACGTCAGCCCGAGGATCGAGTTGACCGGGGACCGCAGCTCGTGGCTCACGTTGCGCAGGAAGCGGGTCTTCGCCTCGTTCGCGGCCGCGAGCTCGCGGCCGCGCTCGTCGAGCTCGGCGTAGAGGGCGACGACCCCCGTGTTCGTCTCCTCGAGCTCGGACGAGAGCTGGTCGTACATCGCCAGCACCCCGCGGTTCGTCTCCTCGAGCTCCTCGTTGAAGCGTCGGAGCTCCTCTTTCTGCTGCGTCAGCTCGTCGAGGGTGCGGACGAGCTCCGTGTTCTGCACGCGCAGCTCGTCCAGCGCGTCGGCGACGTGGGCCGCGGCCGTGGACCGTCGGACGCGGGCGAGCGAGGCCTCGTCGACCCGGGCCGTGACGCTCAGCAGCTTCGTGAGGACGACCCGGGTGCCGGTCGGTTCGATCTCGAGGTCCCGCACGAGCCGTCGCGCCGCCGGGAGGCCACCGTCGCTCGAGTCGCCGTCGAGCGCGAACGCGACGTCGGGGGTGATCTCGGCACGGAGGGTCGCCTGAGGGATACCCGGGACGACGGCGATGACGACGTCGGCGGTCCCTGTGGCGACTGCCGCTCTGCCCATCTCCGACAACGCGGTCGCGATGCGGACCTGGTCCTGGACGTCGAGCCCGAGCTGGCGGCAGATCTCACGGCCGGCGCGGCGCAGGGCGAGCACGTCCGTGTCGGAGCGGAGCTGTGTGGCGAGGATGGGCATGGTCAGGTCTCCGACCACGTGACGGGCAGCACCGCCACGCAGGAGTCGTCGGGGCGCACAGCATGGTCACGCAGCAGGACGCCGGCGACGACGAGGGGGGACCGCGCGGCGAGGCCCGGATAGTCCGCGAGCGACCAGCGGTTGGTGAGTCCGTCGCTGTGCATCACGACGACGTCACCCCGCTCGACCGGGTACGTCGTCTCGCGGAGCTGGCGCGTCGGCACACCGGCGATGCCGGGGTGGGACACCAGGCCACGAGCGCGACCGCCGTGGACGGTCCCGGAGATGTTGCCCAGGCCCGCGTAGTGCAGCACGCCACCGCTCACCTGCGCGATCGAGACAGCGGCTCCGCGGGTTCCTGACAGGGCGCCGTGCACCCGCTCGAGGTGGGCGACCGGTGATCCCGGGGGAGCGTCGAGGAAGGTCCGTACCGCCGCGCCCGAGGCCGCTGCGGCGAGGGGCCCGTGTCCCAGGCCGTCCGCCACCATGAGGGTCGCGACACCGGCGTCGTGACGGACGGCGAACGCGTCTCCGCACGCCTCCTGGCCGGTCATGGGTCGGGCCACGCCGGTCGGGCGACGCGGCCCCGCCACCGTGCCCCGCCCGCCGAAGGTCGCGGCGATGACCGTGCCCTGTCCGGGCGAGGTCCACGCGTCCCACGAGGAGGCGAGGCGCGGGACGGTGCCGAGTCCGATACCGAGGGTCCCGCGGGTGGAGACCCCGTCCTGCATGGCTGCGGAGATGTCTCGCATGCCGGGGCCGGAGTCGACCGCGAGCATCTCGAGCTCGGCGGCGTCCCCGGTCCGGCAGACACGCACGAGCACCCTGCCGGACCCGGCGTGCTTGACCTGGTTGGTGGCCAGCTCTGAGACGACGATCCCGATCTTCGCCGCACGGTCCTCGTCGAACCCCAGGTCCCGGGCGACGACGCTCGCCGCACGGCGCACGCGACCGACCGCCGACGGGTGGTCCACGGTGTACCAGGTGCCGTTCTCGACGATGCTGCGACGCTCGTCGACCCCGCTCGATGCCGTCATCGCGACCAGGTCGCGATCTCGACGCGCGTACCGGCCCCGGCCGCGGTGTCGATCGCGAAGTGCTGGACGAGGCGGCGCGATCCGGACAGGCCCAGTCCGAGCCCGCCGCCGCTGGTCCAGCCGTCGGTCAGCGCCAGGTCGAGGTCGGGGATGCCGGGCCCGTCGTCCTTGAAGACGGCGCGCACGCCTGTCCGCGGGCCGTCGGAGACCAGCTGCACCTCGGCGTCGCCACCGCCCCCGTACACGAGCGTGTTGCGTGCCAGCTCGCTCGCGGCCGTGACGAGCTTGGTCTGGTCGACCAGCGAGAGACGCGCCTGCTGGGCGAGGGTCCGCACGAGCTGACGCACCTTGACGACGTCGGAGTCGGTGAGGATGGGCACGCGTTCGACGGTCGCCGTCGGGGTGCTCATCTCTCCTCGCGCTCAGCGGCCGCGAGAAGGATGTCCTCGGCAGACTCCTCGACCGTGCCCAGGAGCGCGAGGGCACGTTCGACGTCGAGCGCGGTGCGGACGTTCCCGAGGGAGAGCCCCAGCTCGACCATCGTGATCGCGACGGCAGGCCGCATCCCGACCACGACGGTCGTCGCGTCGAGCACGTGCGAGATGCTGGCGGCCGAGGCGAGCATGCGTCCGATGAACGAGTCGACGATCTCCAGGCCGGAGATGTCGATGATGACCCCGCGCGCTCCGGTCTCCGTGATCCGCGTCGCGAGATCCTCCTGGAGCTGCAGGGCGGTATCGTCCTGCAGGTCCACCTGGATCGAGACGAGGAGCGTCGAGCCGATCTTGAGGACGGGAACGCCGTCGGTCACGCGGGCAGGCCCTTCTGGCGTGCCCCGCGGCCTGAGCGGAGTGCGTCGACGAGGGCGTCGGCGAGCGTCGCACGCGTGCGGATGTCGCCGAACTCGATGCCGAGAGCCACGATCGTCTGCGCGATCTGGGGCCGGATCCCGCTGATCGTGCACTCGGCCCCCATGAGGCGTGCCGCGACCACGGTCTTGAGGAGGTGCTGCGCGACCTGGGTGTCGACGGCGGGGACCCCCGTGATGTCGATGATCGCGTGCTCGCTCCCCGTGTCGACGAGCGTGTTGAGGAGGCGCTCCATGACCACCTGGGCGCGGGCGGAGTCGAGCGTCCCCACGAGCGGCACCGCGACGATGCCCTCCCAGAGCTTGACCACGGGGGTCGAGAGCTCGAGGAGCTGTTCGGCCTGCTCGGCGATGATGGACTCGCGGGCCGCGGCGAAGGCCTCGAACGTCAGGAGACCGAGCTGGTCGACGAGCTGCAGCAGCGGCACGATGTCGGTGTCGGGCGAGGCGAGGGGGTACAGGCCGTCCTTGAGGGCGAACAGGCCGATCGCGGTCTCGCGCGGCGTGAAACCGAGCCGGGCGCGCACCGCCGAGACGTCGGCGAGGATGCCGCGGAGCTGGTCGAACGCCGCGTCCGTCACGACGGTGCCACCTGCCCGAAGTCCGTCGACCAGGGCGTCGAAGATCTCGGCCTGCTCGCGCTCGAGCTCACCTCGTGAGGTGCGACCGTGGAGCTCGCGTGCGGCCGCCTCGAGCCACGCGCCGCGGATGTCGTCCGCGCGGGTGGCAAGTGTCTGGGAGAGTGCTAGGGGTGCAGCTGTGGCGACGTCGGCCATCGACATTCCTTCCATGTCTCTGCCGCCTGCTCAAGTTCTCCAAGCAGTGGCGAAGGCTCATCCTAGCGGGGGCGGACCGGGACTTTTCCACCGTCCGGGACGCCGGGCCTCGTCGTCGACTGACGAGCGCGACGTCGGATCCGCACGGGATCGAGTCGGTGACGTCCTCGGGCCGGACGAACGCGCTGGCGCTCACGAAGGCCTGAGCAGTCGTGCCTGCACGCGCGCGGGCACGGTCCACCCCCCGAGCTGCAGACCCGTCTACAGACCCGTCGTGCCGACGCCGTGCGCAGCTTGTTCCGCGGTGTAGCCCTCGAACATGAGCTGGTCGATGAGCCCGGAGCGCGAGAACGAGGTGAACGAGAGGTAGTTCGCCGCACTGGCCGCAGCCTGCGCGTTCCAGTCGACACCGCCCTCGGCCTCCAGGCGAGCGATCGCGAACTCCGCATCGGGGGCACCGTAACCCTCGAACTCGAGCTGGCGGGCAAGGCCGGAGCGCGAGAAGGCTGTGAAGTCGAGGTAGTCCACGGCTGACCGGTAGGCGTTCTGCTGGGCGACCGAGCCGAGCCGGGCGGCCTCGGCGACCGCGGCCTCGGCAGCGGCTGCTTCGTCCGCGATCCGCTGCTCCTCCGCGAGGCGGTCCGTCTCCGCCTGCGCCGCAGCAGCCGCCTCCTCCTCGGCCAGCCGTTCGGCCTCGGCGGCCTCTTCGGCGGCGATCTCCTTCGCGGACTTCTCGTCGTCCTGTGCGTCCAGCGAGGCGGCGCTGCCGGCGACCGGCTTGTCCGAGCCTCCGTCGCCGCTCCCGTTCAGAGCGGCGATGAGCACGATGAGCAGAATCGACGCTGCACCGACTCCGGTGAGGACCTTGTGGCGAACGAACCAGGAACTCGTGGGCTTTCCAGCGGAGGCCGGTTCGATGAATCCGGTCGAGGAGGAATGGTCTCCGGGCGTCCCCGCAGACGTGTCGAGGGAGTCGTCGACCCAGAATTCCCACCCCTGCGGCGCCGGTTCCCACGAGGGATCGGGCTGCCATCCTGGCGGAGGTGTCCATCCTGCAGGGGGCGGGGGCCAGTTCGGCGGGGAGCTGTATCGCAGTGTCATGGCCACTCCTCGGGAAATTCCGTGACATCGGTATGAGGAGTCTGGCACGGCGAAACGCCGGGGTATATGTCCAGGGGTGACGAACCACCGGAGCAGAGGGTGAATTTGGAGGACCGCAACGGATGAATGGGGGTGTTCTTGTCGCGCGTGTTCCCTGCGCGCATTTGCAGAGTGCACGGTGACGGAATGAAATCCTGGTGGTCGGGCACTCGTTTCGTGCCGGTACGGCGGGACTGCGCGTCCGACGCCGGACACCGCCTCGATGGCGCGGCGGTGCTGCGGACGGGTGACGCGGGGACGCCCGACCGGGGCGCACAGCACGGCACCCCGGTCGCCACGCGGGCGGCCGGGGTGCCGTCACTGCAGGGAGCTCGCGACTACCACCGCGAGCACCGACGATCAGAGGTCGTAGTACAGCTCGAACTCGTGCGGGTGCGGGCGCAGACGGATCGGGTCGACCTCGTGCTCGCGCTTGTACGCGATCCACGTCTCGATGAGGTCGGGGGTGAAGACGTCGCCGACGGTGAGGAAGTCGTGGTCGGCCTCGAGGGCGTCGAGGGCTTCCTCGAGCGAGCCGGGCACCTGCTGGATCGCGGCGTGCTCCTCGGGGGGCAGCTCGTACAGGTCCTTGTCGACCGGCTCGGGCGGCTCGATGCGGTTCTTGATGCCGTCGATGCCCGCGAGGAGCTGGGCGGCGAACGCCAGGTAGGGGTTGGCCGTCGGGTCCGGGACGCGGAACTCGACGCGCTTGGCCTTGGGGTTGTTGCCCGTCACGGGGATGCGGATGCACGCGGAGCGGTTGCGCGCCGAGTAGACCAGGTTGACGGGGGCCTCGTAGCCGGGCACCAGGCGACGGTAGGAGTTGACCGACGGGTTGGTGAAGGCGAGCAGCGCGGGTGCGTGCTTGAGGAGGCCGCCGATGTACCAGCGGGCGAGGTCGGACAGGCCGCCGTAGCCCTTCTCGTCGTAGAAGAGGGGCTCGCCGTCCTTCCAGAGGGACTGGTGCGAGTGCATGCCGGAGCCGTTGTCACCGAAGATCGGCTTGGGCATGAAGGTCGCGGACTTGCCGGCTTCCCAGGCGACGTTCTTGATGACGTACTTGAACTTCATCAGGTCGTCGGCCGCTGCGGTCAGCGTCGAGAAGCGGTAGTTGATCTCCTGCTGGCCGGCGGTGCCCACCTCGTGGTGCGCGCGCTCGACGTCGAGGCCGACCTGGTCGAGCACCGCGCACATCTCGTCGCGCAGGTCCGCCATCTGGTCGTTGGGGGAGACGGGGAAGTAGCCGCCCTTGTAGCGGGTCTTGTAGCCGAGGTTGCCACCCTCTTCGGTGCGGCCGGTGTTCCAGGCCGCTTCCTTGGAGTCGAGGTGGTAGTACGACTCGTTCTGGCTCGTCTTGAACCGGACGTCGTCGAAGATGTAGAACTCGGCCTCGGGGGCGAAGAACGCGGTGTCGGCGATGCCGGTGCTGCGCAGGTACGCCTCGGCCTTGAAGGCGACGTTGCGGGGGTCGCGCGAGTACGCCTCGTCGGTGAAGGGGTCCACGATCGAGAAGTTCACGATGAGCGTCTTGCGCTTGCGGAACGGGTCGATGTAGGCGGTCGTGACGTCGGGGATGAGCTTCATGTCCGACTCGTGGATCGCCTGGAATCCGCGGATCGAGGACCCGTCGAACATCATGCCGTCCGTGAAGGCGGACTCGGCGAACTGCGAGATCGGGATGTTGAAGTGCTGCATCACGCCCGGCAGGTCGCAGAACCGCACGTCGACGAACTCGACGCCCTCGGTCTGGGTGAAGGCGATTGCCTCCTCCGCGTTCTTGAACATCCGTAACTCCTTGGTAGTGGGTCCTCTGGCCGTACCTCCAGTGGCGCCTCGAACCTAGGCCTCAGGGGTTTCCCCTCCGTGTACCGAGTGTTTCGTCCGTGTTACGCAGCGACGTGCTGTGTGACATCGGCGCGCACGGTGCACGAGGGCGGGCCCTGGGACTCCCTCGACCGGGACGAACCGGGCGGGCGCCGGAACCTGCCTCACCGCCACGTAGGCTGGTGCCGTGGTGTCGCGTGAAGATGTGGGTTCCTGGCTCGAGGGTACGCCGACCGGTGGGGAGAACGGTCGAGGCGGTCGCCTCGGCCTGCCGTCCGACGGCCCCGGCTCGATGGCGACGGTCGGCCGTCGCGCGGTCGCGCTCGTCGTCGACTGGGTGCTGTGCCTGCTCATCAGCTACCTGGTCTTCGATGCGGACTCGATGGCGACGCTCGGGGTCTTCGCGGTCGAGAACCTGCTCCTGGTGAGCACGCTCGGCTACACGGTCGGCCACCGGGTCATGGGCCTGCAGGTGCGGGTGCTGGGCGGCGAGGGCCGCATGGTCGGCCTGTGGCGTGGATTCGTGCGCACGGTCCTGCTGTGCCTGGTCGTCCCGGCCGTGGTGTGGGACGGTGACGGCCGCGGCATGCACGACAAGGCCGCGGGCACGGTCATCGTCCGCGCCTGACGCGTCTCGCCACCGGCGTCGGCAGGCACCCCCACGGTGCCCGACGGCGCCGCTCGCCCTCGGCGCACGGGCCACCTCAGTCCTCGTGTGCCCCGGGTGCACGCCACACGAGCGTGTATCTCCAGTAGAGCCGGCGGCGCAGTCGTGCACCGGGGAGGATCTCTCGCGCGGCCGCGCGCAGCTCGCCGTGGCTCGTGGTGACCTCCGCGATCGGTGAGCCGTGCTCCCACTCCCCGCGGCGCCGTCGGGCGATCCTTGCGGCGGGCACGGCAGCCGCGCTGACCGCCAGGTCCCAGGCGGTGCGCGGCCGCGTCAGCCCCACGACCGCGAGCGTCCCGCCCGGGGCGACCAGGTCACGAAGGCGCCGCAGCCCCGCGTCGAGCGGGAGGTGGTGCAGCGTCGCCACGGTCGTGACGAGGTCGAAGGGCTCGGAAAGCTCGGGGAGCGGGTCCAGGACGTCCCCCGCGACGTAGGCGAGGCCGGTCGGGGAGCCCCAGGCGGCCAGCCGCGCGCGAACGACCTGCTCGGGGTCGAGGTCGAGCCCCAGCACCTCGACGGCTCCGGCTGCTCGGAGCCGCCGCGTCAGGAGACCCTCGCCGCACCCCACGTCGAGCGCGGTGCGCGTGCTCGGGCCCACGAGCCGCGTGACGTCGGGGTAGTAGTGGGTGCTGTGGTTCCAGTACAGGTCGCTCACGGGGCTCCTTGCGGCGCCGGCTCGGCGCCGTCGGCGCGGGGACGGGGATGCGCGACGGCCCGCCGGTCACCGAGAGGTGACCGACGGGCCGGGTGCCAGGCGGTGCGGCGTCAGCGCCCGCGCATGCCCTTGCGGTCGGGACGCGCACGCGTGGGGTCGATGCCCTTGGGGATCGGCAACTTGGCGCCGCCGAGCGCCTTGAGGCGCTTGAGGACCTCGGCGGTCTCGGGCTTGGTGAGCGTCGGGCGCAGCTTCTGCACCGTGCGCGCGACCTTCTTGAGCGGGACCTGACCCTCGCCGTTGCCGCACTGGATCGTGGTGACAGGGACGTTGGGCAGGACGCGCGTGATACGGCGCTTCTCGCCGTCGAGCAGCTTGGTGACGCGGTGCGTCGGGCCCTCGCCCACGAGCACGACCCCGGCGCGACCGACGCCGCGGAACACGAGGTCCTGCTGCGGGGTCAGGGCGACGGGCTCCTCGTCGAACGTCCAGCCGCGGCGGATCGTGCCGAGCGCGGCGCGCGCGGCGCCGGGCTGACCCTCGATGCGGCTGTAGGCCGCGGTCTCCGCGCGGCGCGTCAGGACGAACAGCGAGCCGAGGAACGCGAAGGGCAGACCCACGATGAGGGTGTACACCCACGGGCCCCAGGCCAGGCCGATCCCGATCGCGACGGCGAGGATGCCGACGAACACGGCGAGCATGATCCACGTGACCGCCGGGTCCTCGGCACGCGTCATCTTGTACGCGTCCCAGACCTGGTGATACCAGCGCTGCTTCTTCTGCTTCTTCGGCTTGGTGCCGTCGACCCCGGTCGAGGGGTCGGTGCTCTTGTTGCGGGCCATGGTGCCTCAGTCTAGTGGTGGCGGAGAGTGCTCCGGTGAAGGGGCGAGGACGGCGGCGAGCCGGACCCCGCCCCCGATTCTCTCGCACGTCGGCGAGGGGACGGGAGCGGGGACCGGCTCGGGCCGATCGGGAGACCCGGGAGGTCAGCGGGCCAGCAGGCTCGCGGCCTCCTGGCGGGCCGTCGTGGGCTCGGTCAGGTGCGCGAGCGCGGCCGGGATCTCCATGCCGCGACGCTTCATGGCCTGGCCCCACAGGCGGCCCGCGCGGTACGAGGAGCGGACCAGCGGGCCCGACATGACACCCAGGAACCCGATGCGCTCGGCCTCGTCCGAGAGCTCGACGAACTCCTCGGGCTTGACCCAGCGCGAGACCGGGTGGTGCCGCAGCGACGGGCGCAGGTACTGCGTGATGGTCACGAGGTCGCAGCCCGCGTCGTGGAGGTCCTGCAGAGCGTCCTTCGCCTCGTCGATCGTCTCGCCCATGCCGAGGATGATGTTCGACTTGGTCACGAGGCCCGCCTCGCGCGCCCGCGTGATGACGGACAGCGAGCGCTCGTAGCGGAATCCTGGCCGGATCTGCTTGAAGATGCGCGGCACGGTCTCGACGTTGTGCGCGAGGACCTCGGGGCGCGACTCGTTGACCGCGTCGAGCAGCTCGGGGATCGCGTTGAAGTCCGGGATGAGCAGCTCGACGCCCGTGCCCGGGTTGAGCGCGTGGATCTGACGCACGGTCTCGGCGTAGAGCCACGCGCCGCCGTCGGCCAGGTCGTCGCGCGCGACGCCCGTGATGGTCGAGTAGCGCAGGCCCATGGCCTGGACCGACTCGGCGACGCGGCGCGGCTCGTCCGCGTCGAAGTCGGCAGGCTTGCCGGTGTCGATCTGGCAGAAGTCGCAGCGCCGTGTGCACTGGTCGCCGCCGATGAGGAACGTGGCCTCACGGTCCTCCCAGCACTCGAAGATGTTGGGACAGCCCGCCTCCTCGCAGACCGTGTGCAGGCCCTCCTTGCGCACGAGGCCCTTGAGCTCGGTGTACTCGGGTCCCATGGTCGCCCGAGTCTTGATCCACTCGGGCTTCTTCTCGATGGGTGTCGCAGAGTTGCGGGCCTCGACCCGCAGCATGCGCCGCCCTTCAGGTGCGATCGTCACGCGGTGTCTCCCAGTCCGTGGTGGGCGGTGGCCCCCTGGAGTCGTGCCCGGTATCGGGTGAAAGTCAGACTACGCCAGGAGCCTGCGGGAGGGTGGTGGTGTCCACGTGGGCCGGACGTGACCTGAGCGACAGCCCCGTCACGACGAGCAGCACCGCGGCGACGGCCGGCAGCGCGAACGCGGCCGCGGTCCCGACGCCCTCGGCGACCTGGCCGCCGACGCTCGCGCCGAGCGCCACGCCCACGACGTTCGCGCTCGCGAGCATCGTCATGGCGGCTCCGCTGCGGCTGCTCGGGCTGAGGTCGCCGCCGACGGTGAAGATCGTGACCATGACTGGGCCGACGAACAGGCCCAGCAGCGCGAGCGCGCCGATCAGCGCGCCGAGCGACCCGCTGCCGCCCGCGAGGAACGCGAGGACCGCGGTCACCGTGAGGCCCGAGGCGAACGAGACCCAGCGCGAGCGTGCGCCGAAGCTCGCGGGCAGCGCGACCACGGCGAGCGCCGTGATGGCCGACCCGAAGCCGAGCACCGCGTAGACCAGGCCGGCCTGCTCCTCGGCGCCCGCGTCGCGCATGAACGACGTGACGGCCGTCTGGGTGCTGCCGAAGAGCATGCCCATGGCGAGCATCCCGAGGACGGGTACCAGGACGCGGCGCAGGAGCCCGACGAACGAGCCGTGGGCGTCGGCACCGGCTGCGGCCTGCGCCGCGGCGGAGGGCTTGGGGGCGCCCGGGGTCGCGGTCGGGTGCAGGGCGAAGGCCAGGCCGAAGACCGCGCACACCGCGGCGGCGAACAGCATCGCGGCCTGCGGGGACCACACGCTCGCGAGGATCCCGACGAGGGCCGGGCCGAGCACGAAGCCGATCTCGTCGGCCGTGCTCTCGTAGCCCATCGCGGCGAGGAGCGTGCGGGGGCGGTGCTGGGTCATGGCGATCCAGCGCACGCGAGCGAGCGGCCCCACCTGCGGGGCGAACGCGCCCACGAGCGCTGCGGAGCCGAGGATCACGCCCGACGCCGCGTCGGTGCTCGCGGCCTGGACGAGCGCGACGACCGCCAGGACGTTCAGGGGCACGACGACGAGGAGCACCTTGCGCTGGCCGACCCGGTCCGCGAGGGATCCCTGGGTGGGGCCGCCGAGGGCCGTGCCGACGGCGGCGGCCGCGCTCGCGAGCCCGCCGAGGGCGAGCGAGCCCGTGGTCGTCGTGACCAGGAGGAGGGTGCCGATCGTGATCATCGAGAACGGCAGGCGTGCGAGGAACGCGATGGGCAGGAACGCCTTGCCGGCCAGGCGGGGGAGCTCGCCGTACGTGGCGAGGGTGCCGCGGCGGGGTTCGGCGGGCTCGGGAGCCTGCGGCGGTGCGTCGGCCGCGCCGTCAGCAGCGACGGGGCGCGCGGGCGCGAGAGGGCTGGGAGTGCGGGTCATGAGGGTCCTTCAGGGGTCTACCGTTCCGCGCACCGACCCACCCGTACTCCGGTTGCGCAATGATTCCCTTGAGGTGGACCCATTCTAGCGGCGAAGGGCTCGAAAGGGGAGAGGTGCGCGTCACCTGCGCGCCCGGGCGGACTCCCGTGTCAGGGAGTGCCCGAGGGGCTCGCGGCCGGGCTCGCCGCCAGCAGAGGCTCCAGGTGCTCGTGCAGCGCGTCGACCAGGAGCGGCGTGGCCTCGTCGATCGTGACCCGACGCCCGGTCTCGAGCGTCAGGGACGTCACGTCGGCGTCCGAGATGCCGCACGGAACGATCCGGGAGAACTCGCCCAGGTCGGGGGAGCAGTTGAGCGCGAGGCCGTGCATGGTCACGCCGCGCGCGACACGTACGCCGATCGCGCAGACCTTGCGCTCCCGACGGGTCGGGGTCGCGGCCAGCCACACGCCGCTGCGCCCCTCGACGCGGTGGGTCGCCAGTCCCAGCGCGGCGCAGACGTCCATGACCGCGCTCTCGAGCGCGCGCACGTAGGCGACGACGTCGACGGGCTCGGCGAGCCGGACGATCGGGTAGGCCACGAGCTGTCCCGGCCCGTGCCAGGTGATCTTCCCGCCGCGGTCGACGTCGACGACGGGCGTGCCGTCGTCGGGCCGGTCGGCGAGGTTGGTGCGCCTGCCTGCGGTGTAGACGCTCGGGTGCTCCACGAGGATCACGGTGTCCGGTGCGAGCCCGTCCACGACGTCCTGGTGGACCTGGCGCTGGAGGTCCCAGGCAACCTGGTAGTCGGTGAGACCGGGGCCCTCGGTGCGCAGGTGCATGCGGTCAGGCTAGCCCTCACCCGGTCGAGGGTGGGCCTCGACCATGGTGATGAGGATCTCACGCAGCGTCGCGATCTGCTCCTCGCTCAGGCCCCGGGTGCTCAGCTCCTCGGCCGGGCGCGGGCTCGCGGCGGAGAGCGCTGCGGTGCGCCCGCTCGGGGTGATCGCGACGGCGCGCCGGCGACGGTCGTTCACGTCGTCCTCGCGCGTGATGTACCCCGAGCGTTCGAGGCGCGCCAGGATGCGGCTCATGGTCTGCTCGGTGATGTGCGACTCGGCCGCTAGCTGACGCTGGGTGCGCGGGCCTGCGAGCAGGTGCAGCAGGACGGGCATCGAGGCGTGGTTGAGGTCCCAGCCGTCGAGGTGGTGGTTCCACTCACGCTCGATCCGGCGGGTCACCGCCGACAGGAGCCGGCCGGTGGGCCAGTCCTTCGGTTCCCTGCTGACCGGGTTTGCGTCCACTTGCGTCTGAGACCTCCGTCGTCAATAGTACTCAGCATGCTGAGTAATCGCTGGAGTGGTGTGCTCCGAGGCCTGGTCATTGTCGCAGTGCTGGGCGTCTGGCTCGCCATCGGCGCGCTCGGAGGCCAGGCGCAGGGCAAGCTCAGCACCGTCCAGACCAACGACTCAGCGGCCTTCCTCCCGTCGAGCGCCGAGTCCACCCGTGCGGCCGAGAAGGCACAGGCCTTCGTGTCCGACGAGTCCCTGCCCGCGCTCGTCGTCGCCGTCCCCACCGACGGCGGGGCCGTCACGCCCCAGCAGCTCGAGACCCTGCAGACCGTCGCCGCCGACCTGCCGGCGCTCCCGCTCACCGGCGCCGGCCCCGGAGACCCCCAGACCGTCGGGGACGCGCTCACGGCCGAGCCCGTCGTGGTGCCCTCGCAGGACGGCGAGGCCGCGATGATCGTCGCGTCGCTCGACGCGTCGAAGTCCTCGGACCTCATGGCGAACGACGAGCGCGTCAACAACGCCGTGGTCGCCGAGATCCGCGCCGAGCTCGAGACCACCCTCGCCGACTCGGGCCTGCAAGCCTGGGTCACCGGACCCGCGGGCTTCGTCGCGGACCTCGTCAACGCGTTCGGCGGGATCGACACGGTCCTGCTGCTCGTCGCGCTCGGTGCCGTGCTGATCATCCTCGCGATCGTGTACCGCTCGCCGATCCTGCCGTTCATGGTGATCCTCACCGCGGTCTTCGCGCTGTGCCTCGCGGGCCTGGTCGTCTACCTCCTGGCGGACGCGGGCACGCTGACGCTCAACGGGCAGGCGCAGGGAATCCTCTCGATCCTCGTCGTGGGCGCCGCGGTCGACTACTCGCTGCTCGTCGTGGCGAGGTACCGCGAGGAGCTTCGCGCCGTCGAGAGCCCCTACACGGCCGTCCGCCGCGCCCTGCGCGCCTCGATCGAGCCCATCGCCGCCTCGGCCGGGACCGTCATCGCGGGCCTGCTCTGCCTGCTGCTGTCCGACCTCGCCTCCAACCGCTCCCTCGGGCCCGTCGGGGCGATCGGCATCGCGGCCGCGTTCCTCGGCGCGCTCACGTTCCTGCCCGCGCTGCTCGTGGTCGGCGGCAAGCGTTCGCGGGGCATCTTCTGGCCGCGCAAGCCCGCCTACGACCCCGCTGCCGCCGACGAGGCCGCAGGTCCCGCCGCGGTCGATGCGGGAGCCGCCCGTCCCGCAGGTGCGGCCGCTCCGGCCGCTCCGGCCGCGACCCGTGACGTCGCCCTCGCCGCGAGCCACGACGTCGAGGTCCACGTCGCGGGCCACGGGATCTGGTCCCGCGTCGCGAGCTTCGTCGGACGCCGTGACCGTGCCGTGTGGATCGTCACGGCACTCGTCCTCGCGGGGTGCGCGGCCTTCGTGCCCACGTTCCGGGCCGAGGGCACGAGCGACTCCGACGTGTTCCTCACCCAGGTCGACTCGGTCGACGGGGAGAAGGTCCTCGAGGAGCACTTCGGGGGAGTGGGCGTCCAGCCCGCGATCGTGATCGCCCCCGAGGCCGACCTCGACGCCGTGCTCCAGGCCGCCACGGCCACCGAGGGCGTCGCCTCGGCCGCCGCCGTGACCGAGGGCGGCACGGGCGGAGCACCCGGCGCCCCCTCGCAGGGACCGCCCCTCGTCGTCGACGGCGACGTCCGCGTCGACGTCGTGACCGAGGACCCGAGCGACACCAACGCCGCGACCACCACGGTCGCCGCGCTGCGCGACGCCGTGCACGAGGTCTCTCCCGACGCCGTCGTGGGCGGGGCGAGCGCCCAGCGCCTCGACACCCAGATCGCGGGCGACCACGACCTGCGCGTCATCGTGCCGGTCGTCCTGGTCGTCATCCTGCTGATCCTCATGCTGCTGCTGCGCTCGATCCTCGCGCCGGTCCTGCTCATGGCCGCCAACGTGCTCTCCTTCGGCGCGGCCCTCGGGGTGTCGGCGATCGTGTTCAACCACGTGCTCGACTTCCCCGGTGCCGACCCGACCGTCCCGCTCTACGCCTTCTGCTTCCTCGTGGCGCTCGGCGTTGACTACTCGATCTTCCTCATGACCCGGGTCCGCGAGGAGTCCGCGATCATCGGCACCCGCCGCGGCACGCTGCGCGCGCTCGCCGTCACGGGATCGGTCATCACGTCGGCCGGCGTGGTGCTCGCCGCGACGTTCGCCGCGCTCGGCGTGATCCCGCTGCTCTTCCTCGCACAGCTCGCGTTCATCGTCGCGTTCGGCGTCCTCGTCGACACCCTGATCGTCCGCAGCCTGCTCGTCCCGGCACTGGTGCACGACGTCGGACGAGCGGTCTGGTGGCCGGGCGCGCTGCGGCGCAGCGCACCCTGAGGAGCTGCGGGCCCGGGCGGGCCGCCTCGCGTCGGGAGGCTCGTCCGGGACCCGCTCATGGGTCACCGTCCGGTGTGCGGGCTCCTGGTGGGTCCCGGCCCGTGGCGGGGGCTGCGGAGCGACGCGTGGCCGCCCAGCGCGTCGCCCGACGCGGTCCGCGCGGTCAGCTCCCCGTGGGCAGCGGCTCGGACGGGCAGCCGTCGAGCACAGCGGCCATCGCGTCGTGCTCGGACGGGGTGACCCACAGCTCGTAGGTGACCTTGACCGCGATCTGGCGCGCGATGTAGGTGCAGCGGAACGCGTGGTTGGGCGGGAGCCACGCCGACGCGTCGCGTGCGCCCTTCGACTGGTTGGCCGACCCGTCGGAGGCGAGCAGGTTGAGCGGGTCGTTCGCGAAGCGACGCCGGGTCTCGTCGTCCCACGACTGCGCGCCCTTGCGCCAGGCGTCCATGAGCGGGATGACGTGGTCGATCTGGACGGCCGAGCTGGTCTTGTTGCCCCGCACGAAGCTGATCGTCTCGCCCGTGTAGGGGTCGTCGAAGGTCCCGGTGCGTACCTCGCACGGCTTGTCGCGGGTCGAGTACGTGAGATCGGTGAGGTCCCGGGCGAGGATGTCGTTGCGCGTGTCGCACCCGTTGCCGTCGACGTCGGCCCAGGCGGACCCGAAGTTCTCGCGCTCGTAGCCAGTCGCTGCCGCGATCCCCTTGACGTCGAGCGTCTCGAGCGCCGCGAGGGCCGTCCCGGTCGCGGGGGCCTCGTTCGCCTCGATCGTCGGTTGGTTCACCGCGTTGGCGATGATGATCCCCAGCGCCAGGGCGATGAGGATGATGCGCAGGGCGCGTCGCAGGCGCGCGCTCTTCCTGCTCGTGGGGCTCGTGCTCTTGGTGCTCAACGGACGACCTTCCCGAACTCGGACACATGCCGAGAACGACAGTTCCAGGAGGATTCGGTACATTCTGCCAGCCTTCGGGAGTGCTCCGGGACGGCGGATAGATTGGTCGGCATGACGACGACGAGTGCGCAGCGAAGGGGCCGGGCCAGCACGCCCGTACGGATCGGTCTGGTCGGGTACGGCGGGGCAGGAAGGGGAATCCACGCCCGTCTGGCGCGGGAGGCCGGGCTCGTCGTGACCGCGGTCGTCGCCCGGGACCCCGAGCGTCGCGCGGCGGCCGAGGCGGACTGGCCCGGCGTGCGGCTGCACGACGACCTCGCCGGGCTCCTCGGCGACCGTGGCGCGTTCGACGTCGTCGTGATCGCGAGCCCGTCGGCGCTGCACGCCGAGCACGCGGCGCAGGTCTCCGCTGCCGGCGTCCCGTTCGTGCTGGACAAGCCGATCGCGCTCGACGGGGCCCAGGCCGCAGCGGTCGTCGCGACGGCAGGTGCTGCGGGCACACCGTTCACGGTCTTCCAGAACCGGCGCTGGGACCCCGAGCAGCTGACGCTGCGGTCGGTGCTCGCATCGGGCGAGCTGGGGCGTGTGCACACGTTCGAGCGCCGGTGGGAGCGGTGGCGTCCCGTGCCGCAGCAGCGCTGGAAGGAGAACGACCCGGTCGGCGGCGGGCTCCTGCTCGACCTCGGCCCGCACCTGGTCGACTCGGCCACTCAGCTCTTCGGGCCGGTCCGGTCGGTGTACGCCGAGCTCCGTGCCCTGACGACCCCGACCGAGGACGACGTCTTCCTGACGCTCCACCACGCGTCGTCGGACGGCCGCGAGGTGGTCAGCCGGCTCTGGGCGGCCTCGGTCGTGGGTGCCCCCGGCCCCAGGACACGGGTGCTCGGCGACGCCGGGGCCTTCGTCGTGACGACGTTCGAGAACGACGCCTCGCCCTTCGAGGTCTTCGACGACGCGGCGCCCGACGGCACCGAGGGGTGGGTCACCCGCGGGCGGGAGCGCAGGCCCGTGCCGCGCGCCCCGGGCGGGCACGCCGACTTCTACCGCGCGGTGGCCGGCTGGGTCGACGGCGGGCCGGTCCCCGTCGACCCCGCCGACGCGGTGCGGACCGCGCAGGTCCTGGACGTGGCGCGGGAGAGCGCGCGCAGCGGGCGGCGGCTCGAGGTCTGAGGGGCCGGGCCGGGCCAGGCCGTGGACGGCCCTGACGGCCCGTCGCCTGCCTTGACGGCGGCCTCCGGCCCGCCCTGACCGGGCTGGCGCGCGAGGGCGCGCTCCGGCAGCGTCGAGATCTCGGGCTGTGGACAACCTGTCCGTCGGGCCGTGCCCTGCTGGGATGGGGCGATGTCGAGCGTCCGCCCGCCCCGCGCACCCCGCCCTTCCCGCGCGAGGGCTCTGGAGGGTGCCGCCCCGTCGGCGCCGCCTCCGGCGATCCAGGACCTCCTGGCACGTCGCGGCTGGGCCGTCGTCGGGCACGCCGAGGGCGCCGGACCCGACGGGGCGCGGGGACGCCGCTGGGTCGTCTCCGACGGCTCGGGGTGGTGTCGCGACGTCGATCTGGTGCACGTGCCCGCCGAGCCCGCGGCGAGGGACGTCCTGGTCGAGCGGCTCGACGCCCTGCGCCTGCTCGACCACGAGCATCTCGCGCGCGTCGAGGAGGTCGTCGAGGCCGGCACCGGGAGCCTCGTACGGATCTCCTCGCGGCCGCAGGGCGTGGGTCTGCCGCTCCTGCAGGTCAGCCGGGGCCCGTTCGAGGCCGGGGAGGCCGTGACCCTGCTCGTGCCCCTCGCGCAGGCGCTGGCCGCGCTGCACGCGTCCGGGCTGTCGTACGGCGGGGTCGCGGAGTCGGACGTCCTGCTCGACGCCGAGGGACGGGCCGTCCTGCGGATGCCGCTCGACCTGTGCGCCGCGCCCCCGGCCGACGACGTGAGGTCGCTGGCAGAGCTCGTCAGGGGCGTCCTGCCGCTCCCCGCCGCCGCGACGGTCCCGGGCGACGGTGCCGAGGAGCCCGACCCGCAGCTCTCGGCCCTGCACGCCGAGCTCGCCACGGCCTGCCGTGCGGACCCCCGCACGCGGCCCGAGGTCGGGACGTTCGCGGCGCTCTGCTTCGAGGCCGCGTCCCCGACCCCGATCGTGATGCCCGACGGCGCCCGGCTCGCCGCGGCGGCCATCGCCGCCCGGTCGGGGCCCGGGGCCCCGCGCCGGACGGGGTCGTCCCTCGACGGGGACCGGCCGCGCGACGACACGGTCGTCCGGCCGGCGGGGGCGTCCGGTCGGGGCTCCCCGGCGGCCCGCGTGGCCCCCGGCCCGGGCGGGTGGCCGTCGCGCACGCGGCGGGAGCGCACTGCCCGACGACGTCGCTCGGCCTCCGGGGCCGGGCACCACCCCGCGCTCGTCGCGGGCCTCGTCCTGGTCGCGTGCGCCGTGCTCGTCACGGGGGTGATGCTCGTGGGCCCGCACCGCCCGGGCGAGGGCGTCGGTCCGCACCGCGCAGGCGAGGACGTCGGCCCGCAGGCCGGCCCGTCACGCCCCGGCGCCGAACGTCCCACCGCTCCGAGCCCAGCGGATCCTGACCCCGCGGACCCCGACCCCGCAGACCCTGACCACGCGGACCCCCACCCCGCCGACCCCACCGTGCTCGACCCGACGCTCCGGGCCGACGACCCGGCAGGCGCCGCTGTCGAGCTCACGGAGCGCCGGGTCGAGCTGCTCGCAGGGGAGCGGTTGCCGTCGGACGTCCTGGCCCCCGGGTCGCCCGCCGAAGCCCTGGACGTCGACCTCCTGGACCAGGTCGCCGGGTCGGGGATCGTCATCGACGGAGCGACGGCATCGGTCATGGCGGCGCGTGCCGTCACGTCGGGAGACGGCGGTGGACGCACGGTGCCTGGGCCCGTCGCGGAGCCGCGACCGGGGACCGAGACGCAGGTCGACGTCACCTACTCGGTCTCCGGGCACACCCAGCGGGCGGCTGACGGCTCGGTCACGGCGGTCGCGGCGACCGAGCCGTCGACGGCTCGCCTGACGCTGCGGTGGACCGACGTCGGATGGCGGGTGAGCGCGGTGGCGTGACGCCCGCCCGCCGCCTGCCGCCTGCGGCTCGCCGCCCGCCGCCCGCCGCCCGCCGCCCGGCACGGAGGACAGGGTCAGTGTCGAGGACGGGCAAGGACGGACGGGTCTCAGCCCGCGGCGACCCAGCGGGCCGCGGACTCCAGGTCCGGGTGCTCGAACGCGAAGCCGCTGGCCTCCAGGACACGGGGCAGGGCACGCTGCGACCCGAGGATGTCGGACGCGAATTCGCCGAGCGCAACCTTGAGCGCGACCGACGGGACGGCCAGGACGGCGGGGCGGTGCAGGGCGTCGGCCAGCGCCCGGGTGACCTCTGCGTTCGTGGCGGGCGCCGGGCCCGTGAGGTTCACCGGCCCGTGCACGTCGGTCTCGAGGAGGTGCAGCACGGCCGAGACGTGGTCGCGCAGCGTGATCCAGCTCCAGTACTGGCGGCCGCTGCCGAGCCTGCCCCCGACCCCCCACCGCAGGAGAGGCAGCATGCGGGCCAGCGCGCCGCCGTCGGGCGTCATGACGATGCCCGTGCGCAGGTGCGCGACCCGCACCCCCGCGTCCTGCGCAGGGCGGGTCGCGGCCTCCCACTCCGTGACGACCCGCGCGAGGAAGCCCGCGCCCGGTCCCGACGTCTCCGTCAGCACCTGCGCGCCCCGGTCGCCGTAGTACCCCACGGCCGTGCCCTGGAGGAAGACGGGAGGGGGAGCGTCGAGGTGCGCGAGCGTGCGCGCGAGCAGGCCCGTCGTGCGCGTCCGGGACTCGAGGATCGTGCGCTTGTAGCCGGACGTCCAGCGGTGGTCCCCGACGCCGGCGCCCGCGAAGTTGACCACGGCGTCCGCGCCCTCGAGCGCGCGCGGGTCCAGGGCGTCCTCGTCCGGGTCCCAGAAGTGCTCTTGCGCGGTCTGCGGGGGCCTGCGCACCAGACGGCGCACCGTGTCACCGCGCTCCCGCAGGCGTTCGAGGAGCTCCGTACCGATGAGACCGTGCGACCCGGCCACGACGATGTCCATCCGACCACGGTACGGCCCCCGGGAGCACCGCGCGCCACCCGGCGAGGGATCCGCCAGGAACGCGGCAGGCCCCCCGACCCGGAAGGGTCGAGGGGCCTGCGGCGTGGTGGGCTCAGCGAGCTCCGAGGGTCAGAGACCGACCTCGGACTCGAAGGCGCCCTCCTCGATGCGGTTCTTGATCGCACCCAGGAAGCGGGCTGCATCCGCGCCGTCGACCAGGCGGTGGTCGTACGACAGGAAGATGTAGCTCATCGAACGGATCGCGATCGACTCGTTGCCGTCGGCGTCGGTCACGACGACCGGGCGCTTGACGATCGTGCCCGTGCCGAGGATCGCGACCTGGCCGCCGGGGACGATCGGCGTGTCGATCAGCGCGCCACCGGAACCGGTGTTCGTGATCGTGAACGTCGCGCCGCCCAGCTCGTCCGGCCCGATCTTGTTGATGCGGGTGCGGCCGGCGAGGTCGGCGATCTTGCGGGCCAGCCCGGCGAGGTTGAGGTCACCGGCGTCCTTGATGACCGGGACGACCAGGCCACGCTCGGTGTCGACCGCGATGCCGACGTTCTCCTGCGGGTGGTAGACGACCGAGTCGCCGTCGATGCTCGCGTTGATCTTCGGGTAGGCCTTGAGGGCCTCGACCGCGGCGAGCGTGAAGAACGGCAGGAACGTGAGGTTGGCGCCCTCGCGTGCCTTGAAGTCGTTCTTGGCCTTGGCGCGCAGCTTGGCGACCTTGGTCACGTCGACCTCGACCACCGTCGTGAGCTGGGCCTGCGTCTGCAGGGCCTCGACCATGCGCGTCGCGACGAGCTTGCGCAGGCGCGACATCTTCTCGGTCGTCCCGCGCAGCGGCGAGACGGCCGGGACGCTGGCGGCCTTGGGCGCGGAGCCCGACGGCGCAGCAGCGGCAGGTGCCGGGGTCGCCTTGGCAGCCTCCGCCTTGGCGGCCGCCTCGAGGACGTCCTCCTTGCGGATGCGGCCACCGACGCCCGTGCCCGTGAGGGACGCGACGTCGACACCCTTCTCCGCGGCGAGCTTGCGCACGAGCGGGGTCAGGTAGGAGCCACCGGTCGAGCCGGAGGCGGCACGCGAGGCGGGGGCCGCAGGAGCGGCGGGAGCCTCTGCTGCCGGAGCGGCGGCCGGGGCGGGAGCTGCCGCCGGAGCCGGGGCAGGCGCCGCGGGGGCGGCCGGTGCCGGGGCTGCTGCGGGAGCCGGAGCCGGTGCCGGAGCGGCCTCGGGAGCCGGAGCGGCCTCAGGGGCCGGTGCGGCGGCGGCCGGAGCCGGTGCTGCCGCACCAGAGCCGACGATCGCGAGGACGGTGCCGACCTCGACCGTCTCGTCCTCCTGGACGAGGATCTGCTGGACGGTGCCCGCCACGGGGGAGGGGACCTCGGTGTCGACCTTGTCGGTCGAGACCTCGAGCAGGGGCTCGTCGACCTCGACCGTCTCGCCGACCGCCTTGAGCCAGCGGGTCACGGTGCCCTCGGTGACGGACTCGCCGAGCGCAGGGAGCTTGATCTCCTCGCCACCCGAGGCGGCGGGCGCCTCGGCAGCGGGAGCGGCGGGCGCCGGTGCGGCGGGAGCCGGTGCCGGCTCGGCCGCGGGGGCGGGGGCCGGCTCGGCGGCCGGCGCGGGGGCCTCGGCGGCGGGAGCGGCCGGGGCCTCGGCAGCAGCCGGGGCTGCGCCTGCGCCGGAACCGATCACGGCGAGGTCGGTGCCGACCTCGACGGTCTCGTCCTCCTGGACGAGGATCTGCTCGAGCACGCCGGCGAACGGCGAGGGGATCTCGGTGTCGACCTTGTCGGTCGAGACCTCGAGCAAGGGCTCGTCGATCTCGACGCTCTCACCGACGGCCTTGAGCCAGCGGGTGACGGTTCCCTCGGTGACGGACTCGCCCAGTGCGGGCATCTGCACGTTGTCAGACATGACCTCTCGGGTCTCCTTCGATCGTTGGGTCAGTTGTGGGCGTGCAGCGGCTTGCCGGCGAGGGCCAGGTGGGCCTCTCCGAGAGCCTCGTTCTGCGTGGGGTGCGCGTGGACCAGGGCGGCGACGTCCTCGGGGTACGCCTCCCAGTTCACGATGAGCTGGCCTTCGCCGATGAGCTCGCCGACGCGCGCGCCGACCATGTGCACGCCGACGACGGGGCCGTCCTTCTGGCGGACGAGCTTGACGAAGCCCGTGGTCCCGAGGATCTTGCTCTTGCCGTTTCCGGCAAGGTTGTACTCGAGCGTCTCGACGCCGTCGGCGCCGTGCAGCTCCTTGGCCTTGGCCTCGGTCAGGCCGACCGACGCGACCTCGGGCTCGCAGTACGTCACGCGGGGGATGCCCGACTCGACGATCGGCGTCGGGTTCAGGCCCGCGATCTGCTCGGCGACGAAGATGCCCTGGGCGAAGCCGCGGTGCGCGAGCTGGAGCCCGGGGACGATGTCTCCGGCGGCGTAGATGTTGCCGACGCCCGTGTGGAGGCGCTCGTCGACGATCACGAAGCCACGGTCCATGGTGATGCCCTGCGCCTCGAAGCCCAGGTCGGCGGTGCGGGGGCCGCGGCCCACGGCGACCAGCAGGAGGTCGGCGTCGAACGTCTTGCCGGACTCGAGGGTCACGTGCACGCCCGAGTCGTCCTGCGTGACGCCCGAGAAGCGGTCGCCCAGCGTGAAGCCGATGCCGCGCTTGCGGAACGCGCGCTCGAGGGCCTTGGACAGCGACTCGTCCTCGTTCGGGACGAGGTGCGGGAGGGCCTCGATGATCTGCACGTCGGCGCCGAACGACTTCCAGACGCTCGCGAACTCGACGCCGATCACGCCGCCGCCCAGGACGATCGCGCTCTGGGGCACGTAGTCCAGGGTCAGGGCCTGGTCGGACGTGATGACCCGGCCGCCGATCTCCAGCCCGGGGAGCGAGCGGGCGTACGAGCCCGTGGCGAGCACGACGTTCTTGCCCGTGTAGCGCTGGCCCGCGACCTCGACCGTGTCCGCGGCGACGAGCGTGCCGTGGCCCTCGATCACCGTGATCTTGCGGGACTTGATGAGACCCTGCAGGCCCTTGTACAGCCCGGCGATGACGCCGTCCTTGTACGAGTTCACGCCGTTCATGTCGATGCCCTGCAGCTGGCTCAGGACGCCGTACGCGCTGCCCTCGCGAGCGTTGTCGGCGAGCTCCGCGGCGTGCAGCAGAGCCTTCGTGGGGATGCAGCCGTTGTGCAGGCAGGTCCCGCCCAGCTTGTGTGCTTCGACGAGAGCGACGTTCAGTCCGAGCTCGGCGGCACGCAGCGCGGTGGCGTAGCCGCCGCTGCCTCCGCCCAGGACGAGGACGTCGAAAGGTGTGCCGGTCTCGGCCACGTGCAGCTCCTTAGGCATACGAAAAGAGGGAGAGCAAAGTTCTCGTGACATCTTGGCACTTCGGTCAGCCGTACCCCAATCGGAACGCACACTCTTGCGTGTGATGCTCAAGACAGCCACGCCGGGCATCCGGACCGTCCCGTGGTCCGGACGGTCCCGGAGGGTGGGCCACCCGGGTGCGGCCCCGCCGCTCCTCGCCCACAGGAGGGACCGAGCCCGATCCCAGGAACGCTCCAGGCGGAGCAAGTACCCTTCCTCCATGTCCAGGCTGTCGCAGCTCTTCTCCCGCAAGCCCGCGAACGGTGCCGGTGCCCCCGCGGGTGCCCCGTCGACCGCGGACCAGCGCCGCGCGACCGTCGAGCACCTCGCCGACTTCGCCCGCACCCGGGTGGGGGTCGAGGCGTACATCGAGCCGCCGACGAACGACACCCCTACGACGCTCATGCTCATCGCGACCACGGGGGAGTGGACGAGGCGCCGCGTCCCCGACGCGAAGACGGCGCGCAAGGTCGCCGAGCAGCTCGAGCTCCCCGTCTACGACGTGAACTTCACCGGGTACCCCCAGCGCATGCGGGACTGGAACTCGAAGCAGCGCAAGCGCTGAGCCGGTCCGCAGGCGCCGACCCGCCCGCAGGTGCGGAGCCCGCCCACGGGTGCCCGTCCTGCCCGCAGGCGCCGACCTCGCCCGCAGCCGCCGGTCCCGTCCGCAGGCGCCGACCCGCCCGCAGGTGCGCGCTCCGCCGGCGGAGGCCGGCGCTCCCAGCGGACGAGATGCGGCCATGTGGGGTCGAGGTCCTTCTCTGACCCCGGTTGGCCGCATCTCGACGCCCGGGTCATGCGCTGAGGCTGCGACCGACCACGTCGGTGCGCGGTCCGGACCCGGTGCCGGCCGGAACGACGGACGGGCCCGACCCCGAGAGGTCGTGCCCGTCCGTCTCCCAGGAGCGGACCGCGCCGAACGCGGCCGCCCGGCGACTACTTCTTCGCCGCGCGTGCCTCGAGCAGCTCGACGAGCGTGCGGACCGCGACGCCCGTGCCGCCGACCGGCGTGTAGCCGAACGCCGCGCCCTCGTTGAACGAGGGGCCCGCGATGTCGAGGTGGGCCCACGGCGTGGTCCCGACGAACTCCTGCAGGAACAGGCCGGCGACGAGCATCCCGCCGAAGCGGTCGCCGATGTTCGCGATGTCCGCGACCTTCGACTTCATCGACGCGGCGAGCTCCTCGGGCAGGGGCATGGGCCAGAACTGCTCGCCCGCCGCCTCTGCTGCCGCGACGACCTCGCTGCGGACGTCGTCGGACCCCATGACGGCCGAGACGCGCGTACCGAGCGCGACCATCTGTGCACCCGTGAGGGTCGCGACGTCGAGCACGACGTCGGGCTTCTCCTCGACCGCGGCGACGAGACCGTCCGCCATGACGAGGCGGCCCTCGGCGTCGGTGTTGAGGACCTCGACGGTCTTGCCGCCACGGATCGTGATGACGTCCGAGGGGCGCTGCGCGGTGCCCGACGGCATGTTCTCGGCGAGGCAGAGCCAGCCGGTCACCGCGACAGGCAGGCCGAGCCTCGAGGCCGCGAGCACGGTGTGCAGGACGGCGGCCGCGCCGGCCATGTCGGACTTCATGGCCTCCATGCCCTTGGCAGGCTTGATCGAGATGCCGCCCGAGTCGAACGTGATGCCCTTGCCGACCAGCGCGACCTTGGCGTGCGGGCGCGAGGGGGAGTAGGACACCTTGACGAGGCGCGGGCCGCGCGACGACCCCTGGCCGACCGCGAGGATCCCGCCGTACCCGCCCGACGCGAGGCCCTTCTCGTCGAGCACCGTGACCTTGACGCCAGTGCCCTTCGCGGCAGCCTTCGCGATGTCGGCGAAGGCCGCGGGGAACAGGTCGTTCGGGGCCGTGTTGACCAGGTCGCGCGTCGCGTGGACCGCGGCGGCGATCGTCGCGGCACGCTCCACGGCGGCCTTCGCCTTGGACCCGCGAGCGAGCGACGTGAGGACCTCGATGGTCGAGACGACGCCGGCAGGCTTCGAGCCGGTCGTGCCCGACGCGTCCCTGTAGCGCGTGAACGAGTACGCGCCGAGGAGCGCACCCTCGGCGATCGCGGCGACCTCGGCCTCGTCCTTGGCGGGCAGGGCCACCGCGACCGACGCGGCACCCTTGAGGTCGCGCACCGCGGCACCCGCCGCACGGCGCAGCGTCTCGGCCGCGAACGAGCCCGACTCGTCACGGGCACCGAGCCCCGTCAGGACCAGGACGCCGGCCTTGAGGTGAGCGCCCGCGGGCACCGTACGCACCTCGTCGCGCGCACCGGTGATGCCCAGCACGGGGGCGAGGGCCTCGAGCTCGGCGACCACGTCGCGAGGGAGGTCGTCCCCCACGACGGCCACGCCGTCGGACGTCGTCTGGGTCCCGACGACGAGCGCGTCCACCTTCACGCCGGTCGGGTTCTTGCTGGAGAGAGTGAGTTCAGCCACGGCTCGATGCTAGCCGCTGCGCGGACCCGGGCCACCGGTGGGGCGAGCGACGGGCGATTCCTGCCCGCGGGCCGGACGCCGGTAGGCTCGGCGTCGTGGTCCTCCCCCTCGTCCTCCTCGTGGTCGCGCTGTGCGCGGCCCTCACCGGTTGGGCCGGGTGGTTCGTCGCCCGCAACCGCGCCGTCGTCCTCAAGCAGCTCTGGGGCGGTGCCGTCATCGAGGGCGCGATCGTCCTGCAGATGATCGTCGCGGGCGTCCTCGCCGCGACGGGGAGCTCGGCGAGCGACCCCGTGAAGCTCTGGGGATACCTGATCACCGCCCTGTTCATCCTGCCCGTCGCCGCCGTGTGGGCGTTCGCCGAACGCACCCGCTGGAGCTCGGTCGTGCTCGCGGTCGCCGCGATCACCGTCGCGTTCCTCGAGTGGCGGCTGTGGCAGATCTGGACCGCCTGAGGAGAGATGGCGTGACCCACCCCGAGAACCCCGAGACCGCACCCGACCCGGCGACGGGCGCGCCGCCGTCGGGCTCCTCCGACGCACCCGCCGCGCTAGGCGCCCCGGACGGCCAGAGCGCTCCCGACGTAGCGGAGGCCCCCGCCGGCCCCGCCATGCAGGGCGCACCCGACGCCCCCCGCCGGACCGGCAGCGGGTTCGGCCGCGTGCTGGTCCTCGTCTACGGGATCTTCGCGATCTCCGCGACCGCACGGGCCTCGATCCAGCTCCTGCGCGACTGGCACGAGGCCCCCGTCGCCTACGGGCTCTCGGCGCTCGCGGCCGTGGTCTACATCGTGGCGACGATCGCGCTCGCTCGCGGGTCGTCGACGTCGCGGACCGTGGCATGGACCGCCGTGACGGTCGAGCTCGTGGGCGTGCTCGCCGTCGGGGCCTGGTCCCTGCTCGACCCCGCGGCGTTCCCGAAGCCCACGGTGTGGTCCGACTTCGGGATCGGCTACGGGTTCGTGCCGCTGGTCCTGCCGGTCGTGGGCCTCACCTGGCTGTGGCGCACGCGCCCGCCCCGGACCTCCACCACCGAACCGAAGGAAACCGCATGAGCCGGCTGTACTCCCTCCTCTTCAACGGCGTCTTCAAGCACATGGACCCTGAGAAGGCGCACGAGGTGGTGTTCCCGGTCATCTCCCTCGCGGGTCGCACGCCCGTCGTGGGTGGCGTGATCCAGGGGGCCGCGGCCCCGTACCTGGGCCGCGGCGCGAACGGCCCCGGCAGCGTCGAGGCGCTCGGCCGTACGTTCCCGGCGCCGTTCGGCCTCGCGGGCGGGTTCGACAAGAACGCCAAGGCGATCCGTGGGCTCACGATGCTGGGCTTCGCGTTCATCGAGATCGGCACCGTGACGGCGCACGCCCAGCCCGGCAACGAGAAGCCGCGCATGTGGCGCGAGCTGTCGATGCGCGGCATCCGCAACCGGATGGGCTTCAACAACGAGGGCGCCGCGGCCGCGGCGCAGCGCCTCGAGGCCCTGCGGCGGTCGGCGTCGGGTCGAGCGATCCTGATCGGCGCAAACATCGGCAAGACCAAGGTCACCCCGGCCGAGGACGCCGCGGGCGACTACGCGACGAGCGCCGCGCTCCTCGCGCCGCACGCCGACTACCTCGTCGTCAACGTCTCGTCGCCCAACACCCCGGGCCTGCGCGACCTGCAGTCGACCGAGGCGCTGCGCCCCATCCTCCAGGCGGTCCGTGAGGCTGCCGACGACGCCACGCGTGCGGCCGGTGCCCGACGCATCCCGCTGCTCGTCAAGATCGCCCCGGACCTCGCGGACGAGGACGTCGACGCGGTCGCCGACCTCGCGCTCGAGCTCGGCCTCGACGGCGTCGTCGCGGTCAACACGACGATCGGGCACGACCTGGGCCCCGGCGGGCTCTCTGGCCCGCCGCTGCTCGCGCGGGGGCTCGACGTCGTCGCCCGCCTCCGCGGTCGCCTCGGCCCGGACGTCACGATCGTCGGTGTGGGCGGCATCTCGACCGCCGACGACGCGCGCGCCTACCTGGCGGCCGGCGCCGACCTCGTGCAGGGTTACACCGGCATGATCTACAACGGCCCGTTCTGGGCCGCGAGCATCAACCGGTCCCTGGTACGTGACACGGCCCGGGGGACCCGAGGTGGAGGCGCACGATGATCCGACCCCAGTGGGTGTGGGAGCTCGACGACGCGGACGGGCGCGCCCTCACGACGCCCGTGAGCCCGGCGTTCACCAACCAGTACGACGCCGAGCAGTGGCTCGGCGAGACGTGGCGTGAGCTCGCCGCGCAGGGAGCGGCCGCGGCGCGGCTCCTCAACGACGGGGCACAGGCCACGGCGACCGTGGAGCTGCGCACGGCGTAGCGCTGCCGCGCGGTGTGGGCTGAACCGGGCGACGTCGCCGAGTGTGCAGTTCGGGCTGTCGATCGAGCCTGGGGACGACCCGAACTGCACGCTCGACGATGTCGGCACCGAGGACCGGCCGCCGCGGCATCGACGCGGCGCCGAGCACCACAAGCCCGGGCGCTAGCCCGCCACGTGCTCCCACGCCGCCACCAGTCGCGGCACGGCACGGCGGATCGCCTCGGCGTCGGGCGCGAACGTGAGCCGGACGCGGGAGGTCGCGGCGCCGTCGGGCGTGAGCGACGGGCCCGGGTTGACGACCAGGCCCCGCACCGCGGCGGCCGCCGCCAGTGCGTGCGCGAGCGGGCGTCCCAGGTCGACCCACAGCGAGAGCCCGCCCGCGGGCGCGGTCACGTGCCACGAGGGGATCGCGGCAGTGACCGTCGAGCGCAGGAGGTCGCGCTGCGAGCGCAGGAGGGGCAGGCGTCCGGCGAGGACCTCGTCGCGCCGCGCGAGCAGCTCGACGACCGCGAGCTGCTCGAGGACCGACGTCGCGATGTCGCTCGAGCCGCGGACGCGCGCGAGGTGCGCGACGACGTCGGGGTGCGCCCGGACCCAGCCCACGCGCAGCCCGCCCCAGAACGTCTTGGAGGCCGACCCCACGGTGAGCAGGTGGCTCGTCGCGGAACCGTCGCCCGCGAGGGGCTCGGGCGCGGGGCCGTCGAGCGCGATGTCGGTGAGCGTCTCGTCACCGACGACCGTGACCCGGTGCCGCAGCGCGATGCGCCGGACCTCGGCGCGCTCGTCGGGCGTGAGGCTGTAGCCCGTCGGGTTGTGGAAGTCGGGGACCAGGTACGCCAGCCGCGGGGTCGCCGCGCGCACGGTCGACTCGAACAGGGCGACGTCGAACCCCGGGCCGTCGCCCGGCAGGCCCGCGCCCACGGGGAACCCGACGACGCGAGCCCCGCGCGCGACCATCGCCTCGATGCCGTGCGCGTACGTGGGGGACTGGACCACGACGCGGTCGCGCGGGCGCAGGAGCGACTGGGCGAGCGTCGAGATCGCGTGCTGCGCGCCCGTGGTCACGAGGACCTGGTCCGGGGTCGTGGGCGTGCCGCGCTCGGTGAGCCGCTGCGCGACGGCCTCACGCAGGGGCTGGAGGCCGAGCGGCTCGTACCCGCGGCCCGACAGGTAGCCGGGGAGGGCTTCGAGCGCGCGACCGTAGGCCGCGTGGAGCTGGGGCGGGGCGGCGGGGGCGGCCTGCCCCAGGTCGACGAGGTCCTCGGGCGGCTCGACGCCCGTCGGCACGGGCGCGTCGCCGCCGCACCACTGCGGCTGGGCGCGGCGCGTGGGCCGGGGCAGGACGGCGACCGTCCCGACCCCCGTGCGGCTCGTGACGAACCCGCGCTCGCGCAGGGCCGCGTAGGCCGCGGCCGTGGTCGTCCGGGAGACGCCGAGCGCCCCGGCGAGGTCCCGCTCGCTCGGCAGCCGGGTGTGCGGGGCGACGGTACCGGACAGGACCGCGCCGCGGACGGCGTCGGCGAGCGCGGCGTACGCGGGCCCGCCGGACTGCCACCCGGCGACGAGCGCGGCGAGCGCGGGGGCGGACAGGCGCCGGTGCACGGGGGGATGGGCCGGGGCAGCGGGCCCGGGGGACGTGGCGAGCGAGGTGGCCATGAGGCCACTCTTCCCGAATTGGCTATGGATCACCAGTCCACTGCGGGTGCAGAGTGGGGGAGTGTCCACGACCTTCAGCCCCCTGCGCCGCACCGTCCAGCTCACGCTCGGACTGTTCGGCTTCTCCCTGACCATGGCCATGCTCATCCACTCGGGCATGGGCGCCATGCCGTGGGACGTCTTCCACCAGGGCGTGGCCCTGCGCTCCGGGCTCGCGCTCGGGGTCGTGGTCGTCGCGTCGAGCGTCGTCGTCATGCTGCTGTGGATCCCGCTGCGCCAGCGTCCCGGGATCGGCACGATCGCCAACATCGTCGTGATCGGCGCGACCCTCGACCCGTTCCTCCTGCTGCTCGAGCGCATCGACCCGGACCCCTCCACGGCCGGACGCGTGGCGCTCGCGGTCGCGGGCGTGCTCCTCAACGGCGTCGCGACCGCGGCCTACCTCGGGGCGCGCCTGGGTCCTGGCCCGCGCGACGGCCTCATGACGGGGCTCGTCGGTCGCACGGGCTGGCCCGTGCGGCGGGTCAAGACGGCGATCGAGGTGCTCGTGGTCGCGATCGGCTTCGTGCTCGGTGTGACGCTCGGCTGGGCGACGGTCCTGTATGCGCTGGGAGTGGGTCCTGTCGTCCAGGTCGCGGCGCGGTGGCTCGCACCGCACCTGCGCCCGGCGGTCGTGCCCTTCCCCGTGCCCCAGCCCGACGGCGCCGCTCACCTCCCCGGGCACGGCGCCCCGGGGGAGGGGTCGGGGGAGGCCGGTGGAGCGCCGGCCGCAGGCGGCCAGGGCGAGGTCCCGGGCGAGCCCGAGCCGAACGCGGCGTAGGCCGGGCCCGCGCGGCCGGTCGGTCGTCGAGTGTGCAGTTCGGGTCGTCCGGGGCTGCTCTGGGCAGCCTGAAGTGCACACTCGGCGGTCTCCAGGCCCGACGGCGGAGCGCACCCGGGCGCAAGGGTGCGCTCCGCCGTCGGGCAGCCAGGGCGGGCGGCCGCCGTACGGACGGACGCCGGGCAGGCGGCCCGCGGACGGCCCGCGGCCTAGTGCTGCGACCGCTCCAGACGATCCTCGTGGTCGTGGTCGTGGTCGTGGTCGTGGTCGTGGTCGTGGTCGTGCGCGTCCGCGTCGTCGCGGTCCGCGCGGACGTTGACCGCCCCGGCGGTCCAGTACCCGACGACCTGGTGGCGGTCGCGCGCCATGCCCCACGCGGACCGCAGCGTGCGGCGGATGTCGCGGCTCGCGGCGCTCTCGCACGCGACCCACGCGTAGCCCGGGGTCTGCAGGACCGGCAGGGCGCGCACGGCCTCGACGAGCGCGGCGCCCGGGCGCTCGCCCTGCGGGGTCACGAGCCAGGTGTAGGTCACGTCGCCACGCGTCTCGAGCTCCTGACGGTCCTCGGGCGTGGGCACCTCCACGATCGCGTGCGCGACGCCGCCCGGCGGGAGCTCCTCCACGATGCGCCCGAGCCCGGGCAGACCGGTCGGGTCGGCGACGAGCAGCCGCCACTCGGCGTCGGCGGGAGCGTCGTAGTAGCTGCGCGACTCGCCCCCCGCGAACACGCCGAGGACGTGGCCCGGCTCGGCGCGCTCGGCCCAGTCGGACGCGAGGCCGCCCGCGTGCACCGCGAGGTCGATCACGATCGTCCGACCCTCGTCGTGGACCCGGCGGGCCGTGTAGTGGCGCCACGGGGGCTCGGTGCCCTCGACGGGCACGACCCCGTAGTCGTCCTGGTTGAAGAAGTCGATCTCCGCGACGGTCTCGCCAGGGACCGGGAAGGCGAGGTCGATGCGCTCGTCTCCCTGACCGTCGGTCGTCCACCTCCAGTCACCGACGACCTCGAGGTGGACACGGACCATGTGCGGCGTGATGCGCGTCGCCGTGACGACGCGGGCCGGGAAGCAGGGGGAAGCCATCCGGCCACGGTAGGCCGGGGCAGGGGGTCCTGTGGGGCCAGGGTGTGGCGCGCACCGGCCAACCGGTCGGCAGGACGACGACGACCCCGGACGCTCGGTGAGCACCCGGGGTCGTCGTCAGCGGGTCGGGCCTGAGCCCGCCGACCGTGGGGACGGGGTCAGCGAGGCCCGGGGGCTCCCGCTGCGGTCTTGCCGGCGTCGCGCTCGACGACGTCGCCGAGGATCTCGTCGATCTTCGCCATGAGCTCGGCGGGGATGACCACGCCGGACGCCTTGACGTTCTCGGCGACCTGCTCGGGGCGCGAGGCGCCGATGAGGGCGGCCGCGACGTTGTCGTTCTGCAGGACCCACGCGACCGCGAGCTGCGCCTGCGTGAGACCCAGCTCGTCGGCGACGGCCCCCAGCTGCTGGACGCGGGTCAGGACGTCCTCGGTCATGAACTGCTGGATGAAGCGCGAGCCGTTGGCGTCGGTGGCGCGCGAGCCCGCGGGGGCGGGCTGGCCCGGCAGGTACTTGCCGCTCAGGACGCCCTGCGCGACGGGGGACCAGACGATCTGGGACAGGCCCAGCTCGCGCGAGGTCGGGACGACCTCGTCCTCGATGACGCGCCACAGCATCGAGTACTGGGGCTGGGACGAGATGAGCTGGAAGCCGAGCTCCTTCGAGAGGGCGTGGCCCGCGCGGATCTGGTCGGCGGTCCACTCGCTCACGCCGATGTAGAGGGCCTTGCCCTGGCGGACGATGTCGGCGAACGCCTGCATCGTCTCCTCGAGCGGGGTCGAGTGGTCGAAGCGGTGCGCCTGGTAGAGGTCGACGTAGTCGGTGCCGAGGCGTGTCAGCGAGCCGTTGATCGACTCCATGACGTGCTTGCGGGACAGGCCCGAGTCGTTGGCGCCGCCGGGGCCCGTGGGCCAGTAGACCTTGGTGAAGATCTCGAGGGACTCGCGGCGCTGTCCCTTGAGGGCGTCGCCGAGGACCTGCTCGGCCTTGGTGTTCGCGTAGACGTCCGCGGTGTCGAACGTGGTGATGCCGGCGTCGAGCGCGGCGTGGACGCACTGGGTGGCGACGTCGTTCTCGACCTGCGAGCCGTGGGTGAGCCAGTTGCCGTAGGTGATCTCGGAGATCTTGAGGCCGGAGTTGCCGAGGAAGCGGTAGTTGGGCATGGGGACAACACTAAGTTGCCCGGGGCACCTCGGGGAACTGCGGTCCGTCCGGCGGACCGGACGTGAGCGGCTATGCGGGGAAGCTGCCGTGCTTCTTGTGCATGGGCTTGGGCAGACGTGCGCGGCGCAGCTGGAAGGCGCGCATCACGGCGTACATCGCGTTGCCCTTGGGGGAGTCGGGCCCGAACTTCGCGATCAGGCGCTTCTTGAGCGAGCGCCACATGATGAACGCGTCGATGATCGTGATGAGCACGATCCCGTAGAGCACGAAGATGATGATCGTCGCCATGTTCAGGTTCTGGGAGAACACGAACGTCAGGACGATGAAGACCAGCGCGACGGGCAGGAAGAACTCGCCCAGGTTCCAGCGGGCGTCCACGTAGTCGCGCACGTAGCGCTTGACCGGGCCCTTGTCGCGGGCGGGCATGTAGCGCTCGTCGCCCGTCTGCATGGCCTGGAACTGGCGGTCGCGTGCGTCACGCTGCTGCTGGCGCGCGGTCTTGGCCGCGGACTTGCGGTCCGAGGGCACGAGCGGTCGCTTGTTCGCGGCCTCGGCGACCTTGCGCTTGGGCGTCGGCCTGCCCTTGCCTGCCTTCTCGATCTCGGCTGCGGCGGCAACGGGATCGGGGGCGTCGTTCGACGAGGGCGCGGAGGACTTGTTGCGTGAGAACACAGGTCCAGCGTAGTCGAGGACGGGGGCTGCCTCGTCACGTGCGGCGGGCAGGAGCGGGGGCGTAGCGGCGGGTAGCGTTGCCCGGGTGAACAGCACACCTGGAACCAGCACCCTTTCCGAGCCCGACGACGTCGCTCACCTGCGCGCCCGGGTCGCCGAGCTCTTCCCCGCGCTGCGCGAGGACCTCGAGGCGCTCGTGCGCATCCCGTCCGTGTCCAACTCCGCGTTCGACCAGGCGCACGTCGCGGCGAGCGCCGAGGCCGTGGCCGAGCTCCTGCGCGGTGCGGGGATGCCCGAGGTGCAGGTCCTGCACGCGACGGGCGTCGCGGGTCCGCTCGGTGCGCCCGCGGTCGTCGCGCGCCGCCCGGCCCCGGAGGGCGCCCCGACGGTCCTGCTCTACGCGCACCACGACGTGCAGCCCCCGGGCGACGCGGCCGCGTGGGACACGGACCCGTTCGTCCCGACCGAGGTCGACGGTCGTCTGTTCGGTCGCGGTGCGGCCGACGACAAGGCCGGGATCGTGGCCCACGTGGGCGCGCTGCGGGCGCTGTCCGCGCTGGGCGACCTGCCGATCGGCGTGACGGTCTTCGTCGAGGGCGAGGAGGAGGTCGGGTCGCCGAGCTTCCTGCCGTTCCTGAACCAGCACAAGGACCTGCTCGCGGCCGACGTGATCGTCGTCGCGGACTCCGCGAACTGGAAGGTCGGCGTCCCGGGCCTCACCACGAGCCTGCGCGGCCTGGTCGACTGCGACGTCGAGGTCGCGGTGCTGGGTCACGCGGTGCACTCGGGCATGTTCGGCGGCCCGGTGCTCGACGCGCTCACGCTGCTCTCGCGCCTGATCGCCACGCTCCACGACGAGCGGGGCAACGTCGCGGTCGAGGGCCTGGTCTCCGCACCGGACCCGACCGTCGACTACGAGGAGGCGGACTTCCGCGCGGACTCCTCGGTGCTCGACGGCGTCCGCCTCGCGGGCGAGGGGACGCTGACGGGTCGCCTGTGGACCAAGCCTGCGCTGTCGGTCATCGGGATCGACGCACCGAGCGTCGCGCACGCGTCCAACACGCTGACCCCGCGCGCGACGGCGAAGCTCTCGCTGCGCATCGCGCCCGGCCAGGACCCGGCGGCCGCGCTCGCGGCGCTGCGCGCGCACCTCGAGTCGAACGCGCCGTTCGGTGCGCAGGTCACGGTGCACGACGGCGAGACGGGCAAGCCGTTCCAGGCGCCGACCGACTCGTCCGCGATGCAGGCCGCGCGCTGGGCGTTCGAGACGTCGTGGGGCACGGCACCGGTCGACATCGGCATCGGCGGCTCGATCCCGTTCATCGCTGACCTGCTCGACGTCTTCCCCGACGCGGCGATCCTCGTGACGGGGGTCGAGGACCCCGACTCGCGCGCGCATGGTGCGAACGAGTCGGTGCACCTCGGCGAGCTCGAGAAGGTCGTGCTGGCCGAGGCGCTCCTGCTGACGAGGCTCGCGCAGGGCTGAGTCGTCGCCGAGGACGGGCTTGCGGTCGCCGTCGGCTCGATGACGACCGCAAGCCCGTCCTCGGCAGCCGGAGATCCCGGTGCTACGTTCGGAGCATGACCCCGCAGGAGATCGAGGAGCTCGTGCTGCTGCGCCGCGCCCGGGACCTCATGGACCGGGACTACGCGGCACCGCTCGACGTCCCGACGATGGCCCGCAAGGCCCTCATGTCTCCCGCGCACTTCTCGCGCCGGTTCCGGGCGGCGTACGGGGAGACGCCGTACTGCTACCTCATGACGCGCCGGATCGAGCGGGCCATGGCCCTGCTGCGGGGCGGTGCGAGCGTCACGGACGCGTGCATGACGGTCGGGTGTACGTCGCTCGGCTCGTTCAGCTCGAAGTTCACCGAGATCGTGGGCGAGACGCCGTCGGCGTACCGCAGCCGCGAGCACGCCGCGGTCAAGGCCATGCCGCCGTGCGTGGCCCAGGTCCTGACGCGGCCGGCGCGCAGCGCCGACGCAGCCGCCGGGACGACGGCGCGCTGAGCGGCACCGGGCCTCGAGGGGGCCGGTGCATCGAGCAGGATCGGAGAAGCGGGCGCGCGAGGCCCGTCCTAGAGTCGCGAACATGACCATCTCACTGAAGTTCTGCAACATCACCGTCAACGACGTCGACGAGTCGATCGCCTTCTACAGCGACGCGCTCGGGCTCAAGGTGCACAACGACGTGGGCTCGGAGGGGTTCCGCTGGGTCACGCTCGGGTCGGACGCGCAGCCCGGGCTGGGCATCGTGCTCTCGGCTCCGCACGCGGGTCGCTCGCAGGCCGACGGCGACGCGCTCCAGGAGCTCATGATCAAGGGCGTCCTGCCGATCCTCGTGTTCGCGACCGACGACGTCGACGCGCTCTTCGAGACCGTCCGGGCGTCGGGCGCCGAGGTCCTGCAGGAGCCCATGGACCAGGACTGGGGTCCGCGCGACTGCGCGTTCCGGGACCCGTCGGGCAACCTGGTCCGGATCGCTCAGACGGTCGCGGCCTGACGAGGGCAGAGCGGTCGCGGCCTGAACAGAGAGGTCACGACCTGCGGAGACCGGCGCGCCCTTAGAGGAGAGCGGTACGACCGCGCCCCGGTGGTGTCCGCCTCTGGCGCGGGCCGAGCGGTCGCCGCCCACCGCGGGGCAGGTGCCCGACGGCGCGCCCGCCCGAGCGCGGGCGTCGCCTCGGTCCGTGGTCGTCGCGCGCCCGGGGTGGTGGGATAGGGGCATGGCGAACGAGACGATGGTCCCCCTGCTGCCGTGCGCGTCGATCGACGAGATCCACGACTTCGCCGTGGCGCTCGGGTTCGAGGTGACCCACCGGCAGACCCGGCCCAACCCGTACCTCGCGCTGCGCCGCGACGGCATCGACCTGCACTACTTCGGGATGGACGGGTTCCGCCCCGAGGACTCGTACAGCTCGTGCCTGGTCGTGGTCGACGACACCGAGCCGCTGTACGAGGCGTGGGCCGCCGGGCTGCGCGCGGTGTACGGGAAGCTGCCGCTGAGCGGTTTCCCGCGCATCACGCGGCCTCGTCGTCGGGCGAACGCGGGTGGGCTGAGCGGGTTCAGCCTCGTGGACCCGGCGGGGAACTGGTTGCGGGTCGTGCGGCGGCCCGAGCAGGCGGGGACGGGGACGGGCGGTACCGCCGAGCCCGGAGCGAGCTCGTCGGCGGACCGGACGTCCGGAGAGCCCTCGGGCGAGGGCGCCGGTCGCCTGGACGGCTCGCCGGGGGAGTCGCGCCTGCTGCTCGCCGTGGCCAACGCGGTGGTCCAGGCGGACTCGCGCGGCGACGTCGGGCAGGCGGTGAAGGTCCTCGACGGTGCGCTGCGCCGCGACGCGGACGCCGGGGACCTGGGGGCCCCGGCCCGCGCCCGGGTCGAGGCCCAGGCCTTCCGTGCCGAGCTGGCCGTCCGGCTCGACGACGTGGAGACCGCCCGGCGCATGGTCGACGAGGTGGACCGGTGCGTGGCCTCCGCCCGGGGGCAGCACCTCACGCAGGACCTGACGACGGTCCTCGCCCAGCTCGAGGACGTCAGGTCGTGGTTGGCGGCCCAGGGGTGACGCTGACCTCGCGGTAGTGCTCGACGACCGGGAACGGCTCGTAGAAGTGGTGCAGCATCGCCCTCCACCGCTCGTACCCGGGCGAGCCGCGGAAGCCCTCGGTGTGCGCCTCGAGGTTGTCCCAGCGCACGAGCAGCAGGTACGTCGAGGGGCGCTCGACGCACCGCGACACCGAGAGTCCACCGAAGCCGGGCGTCGCGGAGATGATCGTCCGCGCCTCGTCGAAGGCCTCCTCGAAGGCGGCCTCCTGGCCGGGGACCACGTGCAGCAGGGCGTGCTCGAGCACCTCGTCGGTCATGGCCCGCAGCGTAGGGCGGCGTGGCCTCAGCGCGCGGCGACGTCCACGGCCTGGGCCCAGTCGCGCACGTCGACCGGCAGCTCGGGGCTCACGGTCGAGGTGCCCAGGAGAGCGACGACGTCGGGCCCCGGGATGCGCTCACCCGCCTTCGAGAGGAACCGGCCCGCGACGAGGCCGCGTGCGCAGAGGTCGCCGCCGCGCGTGAAGACCTGCTCGAGGTAGACGACGCGCTCGTCCCACCCGAGGACGCGCGTCGTGATCTCGAAGCGGTCCCAGAGCTGGAGCGAGCGGCGGTACTTCATGGTCGACGAGGCCACCACGGGGTACCAGCCCTTGTCGCGCAGGAGACCGAAGGCCCCGAGGTCGGCGAGGAAGTTGCTGCGGGCCACGTCCATCATCTGCAGGTACACGCCGTTGTTCACGTGCAGGTAGAAGTCGAGGTCGCCGGGACGCACGCGCATGCGGGTCACGGAGGGGTCGAGCACCCCACGGCCGGGGACGGCCTTGCGCGGCAGGGTGCTGGCGATCGTGAGCTGGATCTGTCGGGTCACCGTCGCAGGCTACTACCGAGCACGGGCGGTATCAGGTATCGCAGGTCGCGAGGGCGGGCGGACGAGGACCCGCCGGCGGTTCGGCCCGCCCGGGGAGCCGTGTGAGGATGACCCCCGTGACTTCCCGAACCGCCGCCCCCGTCCCCGACGCCTCGCCCGACGCAGGCCCCGCTCCCGAAGCCCCGGCCGCGTCCCCGACGAGGCCCACCACCTCCCACCACTGGACCGTCCGCGCGTTCCGCGTGGTCGCGATCGCCGAGGCCTTCTCCTGGGCCGGTCTGCTCGTGGGGATGTACGTCAAGTGGATCGCCGAGGCGTCCGAGATCGGCGTCAAGATCTTCGGCCCCGTCCACGGCGGTCTGGTCGTCGCCTACGTCGCGCTCGCGCTCGTCGTGGCCGTCCGCCAGCGCTGGTCGCTCCTGACGGTCTTCTTCGCGCTCGCCGCGACGCTGCCGCCGTTCCTCACGGTCTTCTTCGACCGGTGGGCGCACCGCTCGGGTCGCTACGAGGAGCGCGCGAGCGCCTGACCCCGGGCGGTCGTGGCGCGGGGCGACGTCTCAGCCCTCGTACTGCAGGGCGCGCCGAACCTCCTCGGCCACCTCGGCGTTCTCGAGCCGTTCGACGAGGTGCAGCGCCATGTCGATCCCGGCCGACACCCCGGCCGAGGTGACCACGTCGCCGTCGTCGACGAACCGGGTCTCGGTGTCGACGAGGATGCTGGGGTCGAGGCGGGCGAGCTCGTCGACGTGGTCCCAGTGGGTCGTCGCCGGTCGCCCCGCGAGCAGGCCCGCCGCTGCGAACGCGAGCGAACCCGTGCACACGCTCGCCAGGAGCGGGGTCCGGGCCCGCACGGCGTGCAGCCAGGCGAGGTGCGTCGGATCCCCGACGAGCCGCTGGACACCGGGCCCCCCGGGGTGCACGAGGACCTGGAACGGGTCGACGTCGTCGGGCGACCCGTCGGGGACCATGTGCAGGCCCTGCGCGAGCCGTACCCCGCGCCCGTCCCACGAGAACGTCGAGACCCGTGGCTTGAGGGCCGAGCGCTCGCGCCACGTCGTGAACACCTCGTAGGGGCCCGCGACGTTGAGCTCCTCGGCGCCGTCGAACACGAAGATCCCGACGCTCAAACCGTTCCCGGTCGTCATCCGCCACCCCCGAGGGTCGATGCGATGGTGCGAGCGTCGGGTCCGCCACCTCGCGGTGGCAGACCCGACGCGTGGTCCTACAGCCCCGGCAGGGCGAGCATCTGGTCGAGCGCGACGCGCGCCCAGTGGGCGTCGTCGGGGTCGACCACGATGCGGTTGACCGTGCGCCCGGCGACGAGGGACTCCATGGCCCACACGAGGTGCGGCAGGTCGATGCGGTTCATCGTCGAGCAGAAGCAGACGGTCGAGTCGAGGTAGTGCACCTGCTTGTCCGGGTGCGCGCGGGCGACGCGCCGCACCAGGTTGAGCTCGGTGCCGATCGCCCAGGACGAGCCGGGCTCGGCGGCGTCGAGCATCTTGATGATGTACTCGGTCGACCCGACGTAGTCCGCGGCCTCGACGACCTCGTTCTTGCACTCGGGGTGCACGAGGACGTTGATGCCCGGCACCGCGGCGCGGATGTCGGTCACGTTGCGCTCGGAGAAGCGGCCGTGCACCGAGCAGTGCCCGCGCCACAGGATCATGCGCGCGTCGCGCAGCTCGGCGTCGGTCAGGCCACCGTTCGGCTTGCGGGGGTCGAAGACCACGCAGTCCGCGGGGGACATGCCGAGCCCCCGGAGCGCGGTGTTGCGTCCCAGGTGCTGGTCGGGCATGAAGAGGACCTTGCCCGTGCCGTCCACACCGCCCACCTGATCGAACGCCCACCGCAGCGCGACCTCGGCGTTCGAGGACGTGCAGATGGTCCCGCCGTGCCGACCCGTGAAGGCCTTGATCGCGGCGGTCGAGTTCATGTACGTCACGGGGAGCGTGACGTCGGCGATCCCGGCGTCCTGGAGGACCTCCCACGCGTCCTCGACCTGGTTGATCGCGGCCATGTCGGCCATCGAGCAGCCCGCCGCGAGGTCCGGCAGGACGACCTGCTGGGCGTCCGTGGTGAGGATGTCCGCGCTCTCGGCCATGAAGTGCACGCCGCAGAACAGGATGAACTCGGCCTCGGGGCGGGCCGCTGCCTCGCGCGCGAGCTTGAACGAGTCGCCCGTCACGTCCGCGAAGTCGATGACCTCGTCGCGCTGGTAGTGGTGGCCCAGGACGAAGGCACGCGAGCCGAGCGCGGCGCGGGCCGCGCGGGCACGTTCGACGAGGTCGGGGTCGCTGGCCGCCGGCAGCTCGCCGGTGCACTCGACTCCTCGCTCGGAGGCCAGGTCCCGGCCCTGTCCGAGGAGCAGGAGGGGGGAGGGGGCAGGTTCCGCGAAGGCGCTGTCCAACAGGGTGCTCACGGGACCATCGTCGCACAACGGTCGGTCCGTCGAGCAGCCCTGCCGGGGTGGACGGCCTGGCACAATCGCGGCATGCACCTCCTTGTCGCTGCCGCGGAACCGCTCGCCCTGTCGGACGGGATCCTGCCCGCCGAGGACGTGTGCACCCTGGTCGCCGAGACCTGGACGGCCACGGCGCGTGGCGACGTGGACCCGTGCGTCCTGAACCCGGGAGCGGCCGGTTTCCTGCGCGCGCTCGCGGCGCACGCCCCTGAGCAGGTCGCCGTCGTCGCGCGCGGCGCGGGCGGCCAGGACGTGCCCGTGACGTTCCGGCTCGGCCCTCCGTCGGCGACCGGGGCGCGCACGGCCTACGTCGAGGCCGCGCTCCTGCGTCCCGCGCCTGCTCACGGAAGCGCCTCCGGTGGTGTGCTGGGCGCGGCGACGAGCTACGGCGTCGGGCAGGTGGTCGAGCTCGCTGCCCGGCGTGCGTCGCGCGTCGTCGTGGCGACCGGGGACAGCGGCGCGCACGACGCGGGGGCAGGGATGCTCGCGGCGCTCGCGGGGGCCTGGGCGGGGGCACTGACCCACGGCGGGGCCGCGCTCGGAACTGTCACCGCCGAGGACGCCGCGCTCGCGCTGTCCGCACGGGACGCGCTGCGGTCCGTCGAGCTCGTCGGGGCGGTCGAGTCCGACCTGCCGCTGCTTGGCCTGCACGGGGCGAGCGGGGCGCTCGCGCTCGCGCAGCCTGCGCTCGCGCCGCTCGCCCAGGAGCTCGAGCGGGCGCACGGCCACTACGCGCACGAGGTCACGCGTGCCCTGGAGGGCACGGCGCGGCGCGACCTGCTGTCGGGTCCTCCCGGTCTCCCGGGCGTCGCCGGCCCCTCCGGCCCGACGGCGTCGCTCGCCCCGGCCGGTGGCCTCACGGGGGTCGCGGCGCGCGCGGCCGCCGGCCGGGTACTGACCGGGCTGCCCGGCGCGGGTGCGGGCGGGGGGCTGGGCTTCGGGATCGCCGCGGCCGGCGGTCGTCTGCTGCCCGGGACGTCGCTGGTCGCGGACGTCGTCGGGCTGGGTGCGCGGGTCGAGGCCGCCGACGTCGCTGTGGTGGTCGTCGACCGGCTCGACGCGTCGACGACGCACGACGGCGCCCTGCCCGAGGTCGCGCGCCGGGCCGCCGCGCTCGGGGTCCCGGTCGTGGCGCTGGCGCGCGAGATCCTCGCCGGGCGGCGCGAGCAGGCCGCCGCGGGGATCAGCGGCGCCTACGAGCTCGGCACGGACGCGAGCGCGGCACGCGCCCGGGTCGCTCGCGTGGCCCGCACCTGGGCCCGCAGCGAGAGGTGAGCGCGGTCGTCGTACACTCGGGAACAGAACCATCTCCCGTCGTGTTGACGGGTATGCGACAAGCCTGAGGACCGATCGGCCTGCCCGGGAGCGGGAGCCGCAGACCGACGGCACACCACGGGGCGAGAGCCCACCGAAGACTGTGCGGAGAACACGATGAGCGAGACCACCGAGACCGCCACCCACGGCGTCCTGCTGACGGACTTCGCGGCCGGCAAGATCCGCAGCCTCCTCGAGCAGGAGGGCCGCGACGACCTGCGTCTGCGCGTCGCCGTCCAGCCCGGCGGCTGCTCGGGCCTGATCTACCAGCTCTACTTCGACGAGCGTGTCCTGGACGGCGACGCCCTCAAGGACTACGACGGTGTCGAGGTCGTCGTCGACAAGATGAGCGTCCCCTACCTGGACGGCGCGACCATCGACTTCGCCGACACGATCGAGAAGCAGGGCTTCACGATCGACAACCCGAACGCGGGCAGCGCCTGCGCGTGCGGCGGTTCGTTCGGCTGATCCGCGCGTCGGCAGCTCCGGCTGCCGACCAGGAGCCACGACGGCCCGGTCACCTCGCGGTGGCCGGGCCGTCCGCGTTCGCGGGGGGCTCTGCGGTCACGCACCCAGGCGGACGGTGACCGCCCAGGTCGTGCCGCCGTCGGGCGTGCTCTGCCCGCCGGGCTCCGCCGTCTCCTCGACGACCGTGCTCTCCACGACCGTGTGGCCGCGCATGCGCGCCCAGGCCGGGACGTCGTGCCGGGCCGCGGGGTCGGTCGACCAGACCGTCAGGAGGTCGCCCGGGACGTGGTCGCGCGCAGCGGCCGCGAGCCGGATGACGGGCAGCGGGCAGCGCAGGCCGCGCGCGTCCACGAGCGTGACCGGCTCGTCGCTCACAGCCCGCTCACCCCGAGCGAGGCGCGCACGCGCGCGACGGCCCCGGGCAGGACCGCGAGGAAGCGGTCGACGTCGTCCTCGGTGGTGGACCTGTCGAGCGCGATGCGCACGTTGCCGTGCGTCAGGACGCCCATGGCGGCCAGGACGTGGCTGGGCTCGAGCGTGCTCGACGTGCACGCCGACCCCGACCCGACCGCGAACCCCTCCCGGTCGAGCTCGGTCACCAGCGCCTCGCCGTCGACGAACAGGAACGAGAACGTCACGACGTGGGGGAGCCGGTCGTCGGGGTCGCCCACGACCTCGACGTCGGGGATCTGCCCGACGACGGCGCGCACCCTGTCGACGATCGCGCGGCGCCGGACGTCCTGCGCCGCGCGGTCGGCCAGGACCGACTGGAGCGCCACGGCGGCCGCGAACGCGGCGGGCACGGAGACCCCGCCGGGGAACCACGGCTCGGCGTCCTCGGGCCAGGTGCGCCGCCAGCGGACCCGGTTGCGGACCGCGAGCACGCCCACGCCCGCGGGGCCGCCCCAGTCGGCGGGGTCGGCGGCGAGGAGGTCCCAGGCGTCGGGCACCTCCCCGTGCCCGACGGCGGCGCCCGCGTCCACGAGGAGCGGCACCCCCGCACGGCGGGCGGCCGCGTGGACCGCGGCGACGGGCTGGAGGGTGCCGACCTCGCCGTTCGCGACCTGGAGCGCGGCGAGCGCCGTCCGAGGGCTCGCGACCGCTTCCGTCATCGCGACCTCGTCGACCCGGCCGCGCGCGTCGACCGGGACCTTCACGAGGGCGTCAGGGCTGCCCGCGGACGCGACCGCGAGCTCGGCGGCGTGCAGCACGGCCGCCCGCTCGACCGCGGAGACGACGATCCCCGGTCCCGTCCGGCGCCGCCCGAGCGCGACCGCGCCCACCGCGGCGTGCAGGGCGGTCACGTGCGACGGCGCGAGGTGGACCTCCTCGGTCCGGGCGCCGAGGCCGGCGGCGATCGCCTCGCGAGCCCCGTCGAGGAGCACGGCGGCCCGGCGCCCCTCGGCGTACAGGCGCCGGGGGTCGGCCCACCCGTCGTCGACCGCCTGGTCGAGGGCCGTGCGCGCGAGGGGGTGCAGGGCCGCCCGGCCTCCGTTGTCGAGGTAGACCCGACGGGAGGGTGTCGTGGTGTCGGTCACATGAGCTCCAGGGGGCGTGCGAGGCGGCCGGGGGAGGGGTCCCGAACCGCCGATCGGCGAACTTTCATTGCAGACGCGCCGAATGTGCCATGGGCGCGACGTACACCGTGCACCGTAGCGCGGGGTGTGCGGGAAGCGACGATCTGACAGATGCGCCGAGGGTGTGCCGAACCCCGGGATCTCGCGGGAAGTTGGCGGATTCGTCACGCTCGGAAGCCGCGTTGACGGCGCCAGAGAGGGCATTTGCGCGCTAGGCTCTGTGGGTCGAGGACGAAGGTTCTGCGGGGAACTCGTGGAGAAGATCGAGCCCCCCTGTCGAACGTTGAAGTGAAAGGCCCCCCTTGCACTCGCAATCCCCTAGCCGCACACGGCGAACCATCCTGCGAGCGACGGCTTCCGCCGTCGCGGTCGCAGCCTTGGCGTCCGGTTGTGCCAGTGAGACCGTTCAGCGCGGATTTCTCCCCGGATACTCCGACGGTGAGGTGACCGACCAGACCGCCCGCATCACATCGCTGTGGAACGGGTCCTGGATCGCGGCACTCATCGTCGGCGTCATCACGTGGGGACTGATCCTGTGGTGCGTGGCCGCCTACCGCAAGCGCAAGGACGACCACGTCCTGCCCGTGCAGACGCGCTACCACCTGCCCCTAGAGATCATGTACACGGCAGTGCCGATCGTCATGGTGCTCGTGCTCTTCTACTACACCGACCGTGACATGACGGCGATCAAGGACCTCTCCGCAGAGCCTGACGTCGAGATCCAGGTCATCGGCAAGCAGTGGAGCTGGGACTTCAACTACCTCACGGACGACGTCTACGAGTCCGGCCAGCACGAGGCCAACGTTGGAGACCTCCGTTCCGAGGACGAGATCGAGGGTGCCCCCGGCACCGCGACGTCGCTCCCCACGCTGTACCTGCCCGTCAACGAGGTCGTCCGGTTCACGCTCGACTCCCGCGACGTCATCCACTCCTTCTGGGTCCCCGCGTTCCTCTTCAAGATGGACATGATCCCGGAGCGCACCAACGAGTGGCAGTTCACGCCCACGCGTGAGGGCGTCTACGCAGGAAAGTGCGCCGAGCTCTGCGGCGAGCACCACTCGGGCATGCTCTTCAACGTCGCCGTGGTCTCCCGCGAGGAGTACGAGGCGCAGATGCAGAAGCTCGAGGACAAGGGTCAGACCGGCGAGCTCGGGCTCGACCTGAACCGCCTCCAGGACCCGAACCCCCCCGTCGTCACGGAAGGTGAGAACTGATGGTCGCGCAGGCCGAAGTCATTCCTGGTCTCGCCCCGAAGCGCCAGACGCTCGGACGAACCGTCATCAAGTGGGTCACCTCGACCGACCACAAGACGATCGGGTACATGTACCTGATCGCGTCGTTCATCTTCTTCTGCATCGGCGGCCTCATGGCCCTCGTGATCCGTGCCGAGCTCTTCGAGCCCGGCATCCAGATCGTGCAGAGCAAGGAGCAGTACAACCAGCTCTTCACGATGCACGGCACGATCATGCTGCTGCTGTTCGCCACCCCGCTCTTCGCGGGCTTCGCGAACGTCATCATGCCGCTGCAGATCGGTGCGCCTGACGTCGCCTTCCCGCGACTGAACATGTTCGCGTTCTGGCTCTACCTCTTCGGTGGCCTCATCGCCTCGGCCGGGTTCTTCACGCCGCAGGGCGCCGCGTCGTTCGGATGGTTCGCGTACGCGCCGCTGTCGAACACCACGTTCAGTCCAGGGGCCGGTGGAGATCTCTGGGTGTTCGGGCTCGCGCTCGGTGGGTTCGGCACCATCCTCGGTGCCGTCAACTTCATCACGACGATTATCACGATGCGTGCCCCGGGCATGACGATGTTCCGCATGCCGATCTTCACCTGGAACACGCTCGTCACGAGCCTCCTGGTCCTGATGGCGTTCCCCCCGCTGGCCGCCGCGCTGTTCGCGCTCGGCGCGGACCGCCGTCTCGGTGCGCAGATCTTCAACCCGGAGAACGGTGGCGCCATCCTCTGGCAGCACCTCTTCTGGTTCTTCGGCCACCCCGAGGTCTACATCATCGCGCTGCCGTTCTTCGGCATCGTCTCGGAGATCCTGCCGGTCTTCAGCCGCAAGCCGATCTTCGGCTACAAGGGACTCGTCTACGCGACGATCGCGATCGCCGCCCTGTCCGTGACTGTGTGGGCCCACCACATGTACGTCACCGGCGCGGTCCTGCTGCCGTTCTTCGCGTTCATGACGATGCTCATCGCGGTCCCGACCGGTGTGAAGTTCTTCAACTGGATCGGCACGATGTGGCGCGGCAAGCTCACGTTCGAGACGCCCATGCTCTGGTCGATCGGCTTCCTCGTGACCTTCCTCTTCGGTGGTCTCACGGGCGTCATCCTCTCGAGCCCGGCGCTGGACTTCAGCCTCTCCGACTCGTACTTCGTCGTGGCGCACTTCCACTACGTGGTCTTCGGCACCGTCGTCTTCGCGATGTTCGCCGGGTTCTACTTCTGGTGGCCCAAGTTCACCGGGCGCATGCTCAACGAGAAGCTCGGCAAGATCCACTTCTGGCTGCTCTTCATCGGCTTCCACGCCACGTTCCTCGTCCAGCACTGGCTGGGTGTCGCCGGCATGCCGCGTCGTTACGCGGACTACATGCCGGAGGAGGGGTTCACGTGGATGAACCAGGTCTCGACGGTCGGCGCGTTCATCCTCGCCGCCTCGACCCTGCCGTTCCTCTGGAACGTCTACACGACGTGGCGCAACGCGCCCAAGGTCACCGTGGACGACCCGTGGGGCTACGGGGCCTCGCTCGAGTGGGCGACGTCCTGCCCGCCGCCGCGGCACAACTTCACGTCGCTGCCCCGGATCCGCTCGGAGCGCCCCGCGTTCGACCTGCACCACCCCGAGGTCGCCGCCATGGACCACGCGGAGCCCAACCCGAACGTCCTGCAGCAGATCTACGGCGACGCAGACCGTCGCGGTGAGCAGCAGGTCGCCGTGGACCGCGTCGAGGGCAAGGATCACCCCAGCGCCAAGTCCTCGACGATGATCATCGACGAGCCGCGCGACGGCGAGAAGGAGGACGGCAAGTGAAGGTCGAATCGAGGCTGCACCTCTTCCTCGCCCCGTTCTTCCTCCTGATGGCCCTCGTCTACGGGTTCTGGAGCCACTGGGAGCCGGTCGGTTCCGCAGCGCTGTTCCTGACCTTCGGGCTCGCGGCCATGATCGGTGGCTACCTGGCCCTCACGGCCAAGCGCATCGACTCGCGCCCCGAGGACGACCCGGACGGTCTCATCGAGCAGGGCGCCGGCGACCAGGGCGTGTACGCGCCCTGGAGCTGGTGGCCGCTGGCCATCGCCGGCTCGGCCGCGATCTGCTTCCTGGGCCTCGCGCTCGGCTGGTGGATCCTCGGGGTCGGTGTCGTCCTCGGCTCCATCGCCCTCGTGGGCTGGGTCTTCGAGTTCTCTCGCGGACAGCACGCCCACTGATCGACCGCACGACACGACGGGCCCCGTCTCCCTCCGGGAGGCGGGGCCCGTTCGCGTTCGTGAGCACAGTGGGGGCCGCGGCGAGAGCACGGGGACTCGGGCCGAGGAGGACGTCGGAGAACGTGACGGCCGCGGAGCGCCCACGGGCGGGGTCATGCCGGACGCGCTTCCCTCGTCACCGGGACAGCCCGGTACCGCCGCGCGGGTGACCCTGGTCCCGTCTCCGGTCCAGACCTCGGCAACCTCCACCACGGCACCGAGCGCGGCGTGGCCGGGCCGGGACCCCGTGAGTGCCACCACCCACGACGCGCCCAGCGTGGGCGGCACCTGGTCGAGGCCACCCGTCTCGTGCTCCAGGAAGAGCCCGTGGCGCCCCTGCGACGCGACGAGGACGCCCTTGGCCCAGACGTCCGTCCCTTCGGCCACGGCCATGGTTCGTCGTCCTCTCGCCAGTCCGTGGACACCCTCACGGCACGGGGCCGCCTCCGCCTGCCGCCTCCGCCTGCCGCCTCCGCCTGCCGCCTCCGCCTGCCGGCGTGCTCGCGGCTCTCGCTCCCGGGGCTTCGACTCCCGTTGGCGGCGCCGACGATGCGTCGGCGGTGTCCATGGCTGACCCCGGCCGGCGGGACGACGGCGCGCATCGACACCCGTCGAGCCGCGCGTGGCCAGGCGGGACCGCGCACGTGTCCGTCGCGCACGAACGGGCCGCACAGACACCCCGGGAAGGGGTCTGTACGGCCCGTAGGGCGACGCGGAGGGTCAGGCGGGGATGATGAGGCCTTCGCCCTGGGTGCGGGCGCGGGTGAGGCGTGCGTCGGCGTCGGCCCAGTTGACGAGGTTCCACCAGGC